>JACCVJ010000639.1 GCA_013698215.1 Tatlockia sp.
GCGGATTTATTGACAGACATTTTGCAGGGGGTTTGGGCGGCATCTTTTTGGGGGAGTCTCTCCTCCAAAAAATGCCTTGGGAGGCAACTCGTCCCCCAATGGGGGGTTTGGGGGGCAGACCCCCCATGTTTTGATTTTTCCTAAGAAAATATAGACAGCAAAACCTATTTTAATTATGCGCGGAGGGTAAGAGAATCAGCATTTACCAAAGGCGAAGAAGCTTTCGCACTAATAGCAGCTTCCACAAATTGACTAACCCGATTAGGATCGATGGGTTGATCTATCCGCCCGTGACGCTTGAGGGAACTTGAAACAATTACCCCATCGGCGGCGGACAAAAGCGTAGAGACATTTTCCCAATTTGCCCCACTCCCGATAAAAACTGGCGTACCTTTAGCCGCAGCGCTTGCCAACTCCAGATCCTCCAAGTTTGGCGGACTACCCGTAGCCCAACCCGATAAAATGATCCCATCAGCCAAGCCCCGCTCAATCGTATCTTGTACCGCCACTGTAAGATTTGGCGAGTTCAACGCTCTAGCGTGTTTGACCAACACATCGGCAAATATTTTCACATCGCTGCCCAATTCCCGACGATAGCGCAGCAAATGATGGGCTGCCCCCTCAATTAGCCCCTGATCGGTCGCCATTACGCCTGTCAGTACATTTACCCTGATAAATTGAGCTTTAACCACACTAGCAATGGCGATCGCGCTATGAGCATCATTACGCAATACATTGATCCCAATCGGTAAAGTTACTAAGTTCATCAAGCGATCAATTACGATTGTCATCGCACTGACAATCGCCGGATCTACCTGACCTTTAGTAAATGGCGCATCAAAAAAATTTTCAACAATAATGCCATTAACTCCGCCACTAGCTAAAGCCGTTGCTTCTTGCTCTGCGCGATCGATTACAGCTTTAAGACTACCTCCCCACCGGGGCGATGTAGGCAAAGGCAGTAAATGAACCACACCAACGATCGGATTTGGAGTTTTAAATAGCCGAGTTAAGTCCACTTCTTTCCTATCTGAATTCAGCCCTTAGTTAGCTAAAGTTCCGTTAAATTTTTACACAAACAAGCCTTTATTATGCCTTTTTCCGAAAATAGGAAAATTTAGCCGTAAAGTACCCATAAGATATGTTAAGATAAAAACGATACAAGAACAGGAGTTTGCCGCTCCTGCAAATTAAAGGCTTACCTCTACTACGCCAAGCGTTACTGTGAGATGAGCCTATCTCTAGGGTAAAGTACGGTAGCTTATACCAAAATCAAAATTGGTGCTTTAAAGTTTAAAAATTATAAAGTTTAAAGAAATAGAGTTTCATCGACTAAGCCCCGCCACAAACGGCATTTTTTAGCGTCCTAAGTTAATTGTACAGCCACGAAGGTTAATTTTTTAATGGCGAACAACAAACCAAAAGAACATCGAGTTAACTTCACAACGAGCGTTATTTCACTTTATGGGAGATAAGCCAACCATAGCAATTTCACATCTAGGTTGCGAGAAAAACCGAATTGATACAGAACATATGCTAGGACTGCTGGTAGAAGCAGGGTACAGCGTAGATAGTAATGAGGAGTTAGCCAACTACGTTATTGTCAACACCTGTAGCTTTATTCAATCAGCGCGAGAAGAATCTGTAAGGACATTGGTAGAACTTGCCGCAGCAGATAAAAAAATTGTGATTACAGGCTGCATGGCGCAGCATTTTCAAGAACAACTATTAGACGAATTGCCCGAAGCAGTAGCCGTCGTTGGTACTGGCGACTACCACAAAATTGTTGATGTAATTTCGCGGGTACAAGCAGGAGAAAGAGTAAAGCTAGTTTCCCCCGAACCAACCTACATTGCCGATGAAACAACGCCCCGCTACCGGACAACTACCGAAGGTGTGGCTTACCTGCGCATAGCTGAAGGTTGCGATTATCGCTGTGCTTTTTGCATTATTCCTCACTTACGGGGTGTTCAGCGATCGCGCTCCATTGAATCAATCGTTACTGAGGCAAAACAACTAGCCAGCCAAGGAGTAAAGGAAATTATCTTAATTTCCCAAATTACTACCAACTACGGTTTAGACTTGTACGGCGAACCAAAGTTAGCCGAGCTACTTAGAGAACTTGGCAAAGTAGATGTTCCTTGGATTCGGATGCACTATGCCTATCCCACGGGATTAACAGCAAAGGTAATTGAGGCAATTGTTGAAACCCCCAATGTTTTACCTTACTTAGACTTGCCTTTACAGCATTCGCACCCGGAAATTTTACGGGCAATGAATCGACCTTGGCAAGGGGCTATTAATGATGCGATCGTTGAAAGACTAAAAGCAGCTTTACCAAAAGCAGTAATGCGGACAACTTTCATCGTCGGATTTCCTGGAGAAACAGACGAACATTACAGACATTTGTTACAGTTTGTAAAGCGCCATCAATTTGATCATGTAGGAGTATTTACTTTTTCACCAGAAGAAGAAACCCCCGCTTACAAGTTACCCAATCAATTGCCCCAAGAACTTATGGAGGCAAGGCGAGATGAACTGATGGAACTCCAGCAACCAATTTCGCTACAAAAAAACCAGCAGGAAATTGGTCAAGTAGTAGACGTACTAATTGAGCAAGAAAATCCTGAAACTAAAGAATTGATTGGACGCTCCGCTCGATTTTCGCCCGAAGTAGACGGTTTAGTCTACGTCCAGGGCAAAGCCGCTCTAGGCTCGATTGTGCCAGTAACAATCTCGGACGCTGATATATACGACTTATACGGGCAAATTGTTAATAGTTACAACTAAAAGCGTTACATCCCGTAAGACACTCATACAAATTTCATTATCTAAACGTAAACATTTAGGAGAATAAATGACTCTTTCCTTTGAAAGCTTAGGACTTTCGGCATTTCGTGTTAGCCAATTAGAAAGCCTAGGATTTACCGAGCCTACCAATATCCAAGCCCAAGCAATACCAGAGGTACTTAAGGGAAACGATGTAGTAGCAAAATCGCAAACCGGAACAGGCAAAACTGCCGCTTTTGCCCTACCAATATTAGAGCAAATTGACAGCACTCAAAGAGGAGTGCAAGCTTTAATTTTGACTCCTACCCGCGAACTTGCGGTGCAAGTTTGTACAGCGATTACTAGCTTTGTCGGCAATCAAGACATTAGAGTAGCGGCAATTTATGGCGGACAATCTATCGACCGTCAAATGATGCAACTCAAGCGCGGCGTACAAATAGTTGTCGGCACACCCGGACGAGTAATCGACTTACTAGAGCGGGGAAACTTAAAACTAGAGTCGATTAAATGGTTTGTGTTGGATGAAGCCGACGAAATGTTGAGCATGGGCTTTATTGATGATGTCGAAAAAATCCTCAAATCAGCCCCCGACGACAGACAAACGGCTTTATTCTCGGCAACAATGCCTGTAACCATTCGCCACTTGGTTGCGAGATTTTTGAAGTCACCCGTAACAATTACGGTAGAGCAGCCCAAAGCCGCACCAACAAAAATTAATCAAGTAGCTTACTTAGTCCCCCGTCAATGGACAAAAGCAAGAGCCTTACAGTCAATTTTAGAGCTTGAAGATCCAGAATCGGCGCTAATATTTGTTCGCACTCGACGCACGGCGGCAGAATTGACCAATCAATTACAAAATGCTGGTCATAGTGCGGATGAGTATCATGGAGACTTGACACAGCAAGCTAGAGAGCGGCTATTAAGTCGTTTCCGCAATAAACAAGTTCGGTGGGTAATTGCTACCGATATTGCGGCTAGAGGCTTGGATGTAGACCAGTTGAGCCATGTAATTAACTTTGATTTGCCCGACAGCGTAGAAACTTACGTTCACCGGATTGGTCGTACTGGTAGAGCCGGAAACGAAGGAACAGCGATTTCTGTAGTGCAGCCTTTTGAGCGCCGCAAGCAGCAGCAAATCGAGCGCCACGTCCGCCAAAATTGGAAAATGACCTCAATTCCTACTAGGGCGCAAATTGAATCGCGGCAATTAGAAAAGCTACAAGTACAAGTAAAGGAGGCTTTATCGGGGGAAAGATTGGCATCATTTTTACCAATTATCCGCGAATTGAGCGAAGAATACGATGCTCATGCGATCGCCGCCGCCGCCTTGCAAATTACCTATGACAAAACTCGTCCTACTTGGATGCAGTCTGAAGCTGGGGGTGCTGAAGAAGAAAAGATTTCTTCACCAAAGCCAGTTTTACTTAAGCGCGCTCAACAACCACAGCAACAACAACAACTACCCTCCGGATCAAAAAACGGCAACTAGGCATGGAGGAAGAAAGTTAATTTCTTCCCCAATACCTGCTAATGGAGCCAAGGACGGCTAATTTGTTCTAGCTCTGCAATTTCATCATTATCTAGTTTCCAGCCCAACGAGCCAGCATTTTGCTGTACTTGTTGGGCTGTTTTTGCGCCGGAAATTGCTACTACATTGCCTTGAGAAATCAGCCAATTAAGGGCTACTTGGGCGGGAGTGCGATCGCGTTTCTCACCGATTTGTTGAAGTACCGCTACCACAGGTTCAATTTTTTCTAATCCCGCCTTACTAAATTGGGGATCAAAGGCTCTAGCGCCCGTGGGTTTTGCTGCATTATCGAAGCGATATTTACCTGTCAATCTGCCTTGCGCCAAGGGGCTATAAGCAAGCAAAGTTACCCCTAATTGTTTGGCTGTATCAGTTATCCCACTGCTTTCAATTTGTCTAGTCAGCAGCGAGTAACGCACTTGGTTTACAGCTAGAGATACACCGCGACGAGCTAAAGTTTTGTGGGCTTCTTGCATTTGCTGGGCGGAGTAGTTGCTTACACCCACAGCGCCGATTCTGCCGCGCTGAACTTCATCGGCTAGGGCATTCATGAGGGTTTCTTGGCTCATCAAAAAGCTAAAGGGCCAATGTACTTGGTATAAGGCTACTTGCTCTACTTGGAGACGTTTTAGGCTGTCTGTAAGCGCATCTGAGACAGATTGAGCGGTAAATCGCCAAGGTAAAGGGCCAAATTTAGTTGCAATTATGGCTGGTTTATCGCTCTGCTTCATGAATTGCCCTAAAAGTTCTTCCGACAGCCCTAAACCATAAATTTCCGCCGTATCAAAGAAAGTTGTCCCCGCTTCTAAAGCAGCATGGAAAGCTTCTTTTAGCTGCTTTTCGTCGTAATCGCTGCCATAGCTCCAAAAAAGCTTGTCTCCCCATGCCCACGTCCCAATACATAATGGTGGCACGGCTATACTACTCTGCCCTAATGTAATTGTCTCCATTATCACCTTTATAATTATTTACATTTTTCTAGTGTAACTTTGTAGTTAAGGGCAGGTGAGTGATAAGGAATGCGCTGCAATAAACCTGAAGATAACGTAGCTGATGCGATCGCATCAGCATTTAAAAAATAGAAAATAGCTGAATACTTCTTGCTACATTGTGTAAGCAATCGTTCTATAGGTTACTTTCACGGGCTGCTAGAAAGCTCAGTATAAGGAAGAAGTACATCATTCTTAGGGAAATTTTTGGATATAAAATAACCTATTAAAGGGGCAGTTATAGCCATTAAAAAAACTATTAGACCTAACAATGGTTGGAGGGAAGCTTGATAATCGCTTGCTGAAATAAAGAATTCTCTTTCAATTGTTGACTTGCTGAAAAAATTTACAATATCAAAAATGGTAGTGATAGTATTATGAAAAGTTTGACAAAGAACTGGGTCTAATAAATTGCGGGTTTTAAAATACAAAATTGAATACAGAATACTTCTAATAAACAGAGGAACAATATCAAAACTAAAGTCAAAAACTGCAAACAGCAAAGATGTAGTTATAATTCCCGACCTAACTCCCCATTTAATTGACCACTTTTGCAAAATTATTCCGTGAAAAAGCAATTCGTCAATTAGGGGAGCTAATAATATAGTATAAAAAATCCATAGGATCGCTTCCCCAACGTTAGTAAAGTTTTTTTCATTGAGATAGCTTTCTACATAACCTGGAAAGATAAATGATAACTTGTAAAAGACTAGTACATGAGGGCAGAAATAACTGGACAGTAATTAAGGTGGTGTCAAACACTGATAAAGTTAATAGAATAAACTATCGAGGGTAGATAAGCAGTGCCTCAACCCATAGCAAGGGTTATCGTGCTATCAGAGAAACAAAGGCATCTGTTAGAGGAGATAATTCATGCTCATACAAACCCTTATCGATTGGTGCAAAGAGCGCAAGTGATATTGTACGCGGCTTCATCTCTAACGAATACAGAGATTTCATTGTTGTTAAGGTTAACAAGAAATCGTGTCAGGTTATGGCGAAATCGATTTAGTGATGCAGTAGGAGCATTAAATCAAGCAGAGTCAGAGGATATGAATGATCAAGGACTACGGAGAAAAATTCTTTTGGTTCTTATGGACGAACAGCGACGGGGTAGTCCAGGGAAATTCAGTCTTGAAGAAATAGTCCAAATTGTTGCCCTTGCCTGTGAACTACCAGCAACGTCAGGACTGCCAGTGACGCACTGGACACCAACGGAACTCGCTCGCGAATCAGTACTTCGTGGAATAGTTACAGAAATTTCGCCCCGCAGTGTGGGTCGTTTTTTAAAATCAAGTGATGTTGAAACCACATCTAAGTCGTTACTGGCTGAATGCAAATCCTCAAAACCCTGAAACATTTAAACAACAATCTGAGCAAATTTGCCAGTTATACCAGCAGGCTCAAGAATTAAACAGCAATAACATACATATCATAAGTACTGATGAGATGACGGGTATTCAGGCTCTGGAGAGAGCATATCCAACAGATACAGTGAAACCAGGGAAAATCGAATTTCAAGAATTTGAATATATTCGACATGGAACGCTTTCTTTAATCGCATCATGGGATGTGGCATCCGGAGGGATATATCATTCTACGATTAGTCCCACACGCAATGAAAACGATTTTAACCATCACATCGCTGCAATTATCGCTACCAAACCATCTGATGGATGGATTTTTGTCACCGACCAACTTAATACTCATAAGTCTTCGTCCTTAGTCCGACTTATCGCAACCAATTGTGGTATTGATATCGATTTGGGGATTAAGGGGAAGTCTGGGATTTTACATTCAATGAAGTCTCGTGCAGCCTTTTTGACTGATACAAGTCATCGCATCCACTTTGTCTATACTCCAAAACATAGCTCGTGGCTTAATCAAATTGAGTGTTGGTTCAGTATCCTGGCACGTCGTTTACTTCGGCGGGGTAATTTTACTTCAACGGGCGACCTTAAATCCAAAATTTTGCGCTTCATTGATTACTTTAATCGTACATTTGCAAAGCCCTTTGTTTTGAAGTTTTTAGGCTACCCGAATCCTGCTTCAACTGATTAGTTATTTCTGCCCTAATGCACTAGTACCTTCTCTGAGTGTTGTTGCATAACTTCAGCCACAGCTTCAGCTAGACTAGCATCGACAAACTCCTCTCGAAAATACTGTTGCCAACCATTGGCTTCTTCTGATGCCTTTTTGGTGGGTACAGATTTTTTACTTGATTTGCTGTTACTAGGGGATGAGTTTTTCTCGCCTTGTGGCTTTTGAGGTTGTGGAGCAGCTTCAACAGTAACGGTTACAGCATCGTCTAATTCTGCAAATGCCATTTTTTGAACCAGGTGTTCTGCCACATCAACAATAAATGGTATTTGTGAGATTGCTTCTACCTGTTTCGGAGCAACAGGTGTTGATTTTGGGGTTGCAACAGGCTTAATAGTGAAATCAACAGGAGTAAACAGGTCAATCACAGTTTTGAGGCTCTGGCGTTTATCCTGCACTAATTGGAGTTGAGCAGCTAGTCCAGCTTCTTGCACTGCTAAATCGGCATCAGCTTCTAATAGTTTGGCAACAGTTGGATCAGAGGATTGGGAGTTTTGCACCGTGAGTTTAAATAAAACAATACAACCTTTATAGCCT
>JACCVJ010000653.1 GCA_013698215.1 Tatlockia sp.
ATAACTAATGTTGAGTAACTTGAACCACAACGCCGGAAAACGAGGTTCTAGCCATGGTTGAAAACGGCGAACTAATTGCGGAAACCAACTAGCAAATATGGCACTAATTAAAGCGTGAATGCCAAAATTTAAGTAATTTCCCAGCCAGCGCCAGATATCTTTCGCACCTGCCAATTCCCAAATCCAAGGCAGTAAAGCAGGGTTCTTGAAAGCTGCTTTGAGCGCCAATCGATTAAAAGTAAACCAACTAAATCGATCTTTAATAAAGTTATCGGCTACTTCTAATGGTTCGTCAGCTAGTAGCCCAAAAAATGTATTGAGCATAGAGTTGATTCTTTGCGGTGGTAACTGTTTCCCGGTAGGAACCATCATGCCTTTGGAAAATAACCAGGTGACTGCAATATTACTTTGATAGGCGCGAATTTGATTTAAGTGCTTCGCGCTCAACAAGTCGTGCTGCAACGCCGTATCTAAAAGCTCTGTTAAACGCCCTAAATTGCGGATTAATGAGCCAAACCCCGTAAATATTAAGGGAGACTGCAAGGAAGCTGCATCGCCGATCGCAATTAATCTATCAAAAGCCACTGTGCGATCGCGGCTATTGCTACTAAAATGCCCTGGAATATAACCAAAGGTAGGTTTTTTCCACACTAATTTATCTAAATCGCAACGCCGATACTCTGGCAAAATTGTAAAAAAGTCTTCGTACATTTCCAGCAACGAACCGGGATTAGTCTTATTTACTTGGTGGTAGTGAAACAAATAAACAGTTAATTCTTCCCCCGATCCCGGAAACAACTCCCAAATTAACTGTCTTCCCCGCGACGTATCGCCGTGACTGTTTAGCACGTCTCCATAGCTGCTATCCCACACCCCAGGCTCAAAACCACTAGCAACAACCGCTCCTACAGTGGGACAAACACTATCAAAAGCCCGTTTCCCATTCAATTGCCAGGCGATCGGCGAAGCTGTCCCCATCGCATCTACTAATAAACGTCCGCTTACTTTTCGTTTTGTAAAGGTTTTTAAATTTTCAATGGTAACTGTAACTTGGGATTGGTCAACGTCCGCTTGCACAAACTCTGTTAAATCCCAAATCTCACCACCGGACGCTTTGAGCTTTTCGCCGCATAATTGCAACAATTTTTCTGATTCTAAGCAAATATTTAATACTGTAGGCGTATGCAATACTGCTGATTTTAGATGATTGGGATTATTCCCATCAAAAAATTTATTAAATCCGTCAATATATTCTCTAGCAATAATACTTTCAGCCTCAGTGGAGGTTAGCAAACCTAAGTCAATCAAGCTTTGCAACTCAGAGCGCGAAATATTCCATTCCCGGTTCATTTTGCCAAAAGGTAGGCGTTCTAAGAGCAATACCCGATAGCCTAACTGTGCCATAACAGCCGCGTGAATTACTCCCAACGCACCGCCAATATAGATTAAATCGTAATCGGGTTGCTCATTTTGTCCTTGATGAGAAAATACTACCTGCTTAGTAGTAGTAGGCTGCTCATCTTTACAGACTCCTTCGCGCCATCTCTGTTCCCACCAGTAAACACGCTGAAGATCCTTTTCGCCATTAAGCATTTTTTGAAAATACTTCGCCGTCAAGGGGTAATACGGCGCTAAAGCTTCAAAAATATTACTATTAGCTAAATCGATTGTCGGTGGTTCGGGATATTGCTGGGGAAACTTGACATTTAGTTGATTTGTCAACTGAGCAAGCAGCTTTTGTTCGTTGGGGAAAACTTCACCTAAGCGAAATACTTTTAAATAAGTTGTACGTTGTACAGACCAAGTAAAAATTGAAAGTTCTGGAATACTTGCGCTAAGGCTTGTAGTTTTAGCGTTCTGCAATCGCACACCTACGGGAGTCCTTATCTTTTCGCAAGTTAGGGGTAGCCAAGCTTCATGCAACCACTGGCGGACGCAAGCGGTTTCGGGGGTAGGAATTTCTATATATAGGATTTCTTTCATTTGGCGATTTTAACTCTTAGTGAATTACTTAGAAAGGCAGAGTTGACAAAGCTACAGATTGCGCTACACTTCCCTTACAAGATAAATGAGAATTTGTTTAAAAAAGTTTACATTTAAGTTAAGTTTATTAAAATTCCCCCCTTTTTTAAGTTACGCCATGCCTTACCCAATTCCCGCTAGTCCTCAAGAATTTGTTGCCCTCCGTCAAAAGCCCATTGATGAGGAAATGGTTGCAGCCGCGATCGCTGGTGTAATTAGAATTGTCAGCGCTAAAGGGCAATCTTTGGAACAATTAACCGCGCAGTTATTAGCCGATGACAGTTTACTCGATATGCAGCAGCGTCAGTGGCTTAGTGATGTGGTGGCGAACGTTTGGGAAAGCTTTACTTAAAACAAATAGTGCGATCGCCTTTACTTTCGCTTTTAATCAAAGTTAGAATCGGCGGCTTATTATTAGCGGCTTTTGCCTTTTGGGTATTTGCCCAAATTGCCGAAGAAGTTTTAGCAGCAGAAAGCTATGCTTTTGATACCAGTATATTATTGACGATTAGAAGTTGGCACTCGCCGCTATTAGATATAGCGATGCTGGGAATTACATTTATTGGCGACCCCTTAGTATTATCAATTATCTGTTTGATTTTAGGCGCTTGGTTATTACAACGCCAACAGAAGTCGGAAGCTACAACTTTAGCGATCGCATTTACCGGAGCAATAGGACTAAATATACTACTCAAACAACTATTTAGCCGCGATCGCCCTGCATTATGGGAGCGGATAGTAGATGTAGGTCAATACAGCTTTCCTAGCGGTCATGCCATGGTATCAATGGTAATTTACGGCTATATTGGCTATATCTTGGCAACTCGCTACCGTCGCCAGCAAGTAGGGATTATTAGTTTAACTACTTTATTAATTACAGCTATTGGTTTTAGTCGATTGTACTTAGGAGTGCATTGGCCCACTGATATCATTGCCGGGTATGCGGCGGGGTTGGTGTGGCTGATTGCGTGTATTTCTAGCTCAAGAATTTGGCATAGATACCGAGCAAAGTAGAATTATTTTGACAAAATAGTAATCGCGCTAAATAGGTGGTATTAAATAGCATTCTGGGTGTCCGGGTGGTTGAATTAATATTAGTATTTGCCCCTTTTCTAGCTTTAAAATATATATGCTAGAAACAGAGGGTACGAGCAAAATTTCACCGCTCGGTATTTTTTTTACTATATAGTGTCCGGTTTCTGGCTCTTGATCTTCATATTGAACTATTGATATATTTGCGTCAATCATAAATTTTTGGCTGGTAGGCTATCAAACTTACTAAGCTTAACTCACTTCAGCTATAGCATCTTTTGTTAAGTTTTAATTAAGATTTTGCTGCAAATATTTTTGCTATTGCCGTTAAAACTACTCTCTAACTGTGTAATATAACCTTGGCTAATTAAATATAGTTTATGTCTTTAATATTACAATTGGGCGATCGCACTATTGCCCCTGCCGAAATCATCTTAATGCTTGCAAACTATCAAATGCTGCCCCAACTAAGGCGCGAACTACTTGTAGATAAAGCCATAGCATCGTTGCAACTATCTACCGCCGAAAGTGCGATCGCTATTGAACAATATTATAAAAAATATCAAATAACAACTCCTGCCGAATGTCAAGCTTTTTTACAACATTATGGGCTGTCTGCAAGCCAACTTGAAGCTTTAGCTATTAGAGAATCAAAAATTGAAAAGTTTAAACTTATTACTTGGGAACACAAACTAGAATCATTTTTTCTCGCTCATAAATCCAAGCTAGATAAAGTCATTTACTCGGTACTTCGCACTCATGAACCAGAATTAGCTCAAGAATTATACTTTCGCATCCAAGCAAAGGAACAATCTTTTGCGGAGTGTGCAGAGCATTACTCCCAAGGCATAGAAGCTCAAACAAGCGGATTAATTGGCCCTGTAGAACTCAGTGTTCCTCACCCTTTACTAAGCAAAATGCTGGCGGTTAGCCAACCGGGGCAACTTTTGCCACCGACTCGCTTTGGTGACTGGTTTTTGGTGGTACGCTTAGAAAAATTTATTCCGGCGGTATTTGATGAAGTTATGCGCCAGAAATTACTGAACGAATTATTTAAACAATGGCTGAACGAGCAAAAAAATCAAATTAGTGTTGTAGAGAAATTGGTGGCGTTATGACCAATAGTACCGTTGCTGTGAGTGATTTTTTAGCTAATACGCCGCCTTTTGACCAACTTTCGCTCCAGTCTAAAGAACGATTAATCGCCAATAGTCAATTGTTACGCTACCGCCTAGGACAAACTATTGCCGTCCGCGATGCTATGCCCGCTAATATTAGCATTCTCTATAGCGGACAAGCGCGTTTACTAGCTTACACTCCAGGAAATATCGCCCCCGAAACTCTCAAATTACTCTCTACTGGTGACATTGTTGGTCTTATTAGCTTATTACGCGATGTTCCTTGCGAGACGGTTTTGGCGGCTAGTGAAGTTATTTGTTTAACTATCAAAGCCAAAGACTTTTTGACATTACTAGAACAAGAATCAGAGTTCGCGGCGGCTTTTGATCGCCATTGCGCCTTAATTGAAGTTTTTGACCTTTTAGGCGCAGAACTCCAGCGTCAGGCGGCGGGAGTGACCAATCTTAAACAATTAGCCCTGAATGCAGCAAAAACTGCGGTAGTGCTGAACTTACCCCCAGGCAAAACTTCTCTGCATTCCTTAGACCCAAACTTACTATGGTTTTTGAGTAGCGGTAAAACTAATTTTGCGGTGGGCGATCGCTTGTTTCCTACAGATTCTGCTCCAGAATATATTAAGGTATCGGCGGCTACTGCTCGTTTAGTTGGGATTCTTCCTTCTATAAACCAAGAACTAACAACAGAAAATTCCTTAGCTACCTTAGATATTCCCTACGCTCCCGACCGTCCCGAAG
>JACCVJ010000670.1 GCA_013698215.1 Tatlockia sp.
AGGCTAAATCGACCTAGCTAAGATCGATGTACAAACAATATATTTAAATGGCATATTTTTACAAAACCTTTATCGAAAATCAGTCTTTTGGTTTTGTAGTTTACGTCAGTAATGATGAAACTAGAGTTAGAATCAATGCGTCGAATTGTAAAACCGTGCGATGTGACCAGTGTGATGACTCCCTGTACCGACGAACAAATCTCAGCTTGGCTGCGCGGACTGTTAACAATTGCTTGGGCAGACGGCAACTTTGATGATGATGAACAAAAATTAATTGCAGCTTTGGCGCTAAAGGGCGACAGTAGCAGCCAATGGGCAGCAATAGAGCCAATTACACCCACGGAACTTGCGGCGGCTTTTAAGAGCGACGACAGCGCCGCCGCCGAGAATTTTTTACGCACCGCCGTAATGGTAGCGATCGCCGATGGAGTTTATTCTGTCAGTGAAGCTAATGTTTTACACGAATTTTGCCAAGCTTTAGGACTATCAGAAACAGCCCTAAACAGCTTGCGAACTACCCTTTATGACCAAAAAGAAGAAAAAGAAGGCATGATTCCCAACTTTTATTTATTTACCCAGATTGATAGCCATGCCTTGCGCCCTGTCCGCAACTGGCTGGACGAGCTAAAAATTCATGATCCTAAAGTTGCCAGGTTTTTGTGCAAAATGATCCCCGCCCAATGTCCCTTCGAGCGAGATGTTAAGTTATTTGGACGCAAAATCGTTCACATTCCGGCGATGTGTAAAATTAACCCGGTTTACGAGCAATTGGTAGGTTTACGCTTTCGCGCCTTATCGTACCTAGCGGATGAATGTCAAGAAGATGTCTCAAATTATTGTTAGCGTTTAAGCATTAGCATGGAATAACAAGAGCTTAGGAGAAAAGGTAGTAGAAACAGTTAACTGCTTTCTACAAATTTCACGCCTATCTACCTAGTAGCTAACAGCTAAAAATTATGCAATTTATTGATCGAGCCGAAATAGAAGTTGAATCAGGAAAGGGCGGCGACGGCATGGTCTGCTTTCGCAGAGAAAAGTACGTCCCCGCCGGAGGCCCGTCAGGAGGTAAAGGCGGTGGTGGTGGTTCGGTAATTTTTAAAAGCGTAGAAAACTTGCAAACTTTGCTGGACTTCCGATACAGACATCGCTTTAAAGCCGAAGATGGCGATCGCGGTGGAACAAATAATTGTACGGGGGCTTCGGGAGACGATTTAGTAGTCGAAGTTCCTTGTGGAACGATTATTTATGATGCGGAAACGGGGGAATTAATTGGCGACTTAACCCAAAGCGATCAAACTCTCCAAGTTGCCAAGGGTGGTAAAGGGGGCTTGGGAAATAAGCACTTTTTGAGCAATAGCAACCGCGCTCCAGAATACGCTTTGCCAGGATTACCCGGAGAAACTAGGCTGTTAAATTTAGAGTTGAAGCTTTTAGCTGAGGTGGGAATTATTGGCTTACCTAATGCGGGTAAATCGACTTTAATTTCGGCTTTGTCTTCCGCCCGACCAAAGATAGCTGATTATCCGTTTACGACCTTAGTGCCGAATTTGGGGGTAGTCCGCAAGCCTACAGGAGACGGTACAGTATTTGCCGATATTCCTGGTTTGATCTCCGGCGCTCATCAAGGAGCGGGTTTAGGTCACGATTTTTTGCGCCATATCGAGCGCACCCGCGTACTACTGCACTTAGTTGATGGTACAGCACAAGATCCCATCGCTGACTATCAAATAATTCAAGCAGAATTACAAGCTTACGGACGAGGATTGAGCGATCGCCCACAAATTGTGGCAATTAACAAAGCCGATGCTGTAGATGAAGAAACCACTGAAGCAATTGCCCAACAGCTTAGAGATTTTAGTGAAGGCACTATATTTCTAATTTCCGCCGTCAGTCATCAAGGCTTAAATGAGTTGTTACAAACTATCTGGGCGACTATAGACCGTCAAAAAGCAATCCGTGAGGCTGCACCGTTGCTTACCTAGGGCTTTGACCCTCCTCTACGGCTCTTTGGGGGCTAGTAGTAATAAATGGTGGGGGGCTAGGCGTTACTTGGACTGTGGAGGCTTTTGTAAATTGTTGGTAAGTAGTGCGAGAAATTTGGCGGATTAATTCTTGAGCGCGACTATCATTATGGGGGCGCTTGACCATTGCTACGGCAATATAGCGCTTGCCATTAGGCATATCTACTAAACCTACATCTCCTACCATCGAGCCAATATCGCCAGTTTTGTGAGCGATAATTGCTCCCTCTCCTAACCCTGGGGGGAGTAAAGTTCTTGTTTTGGTGCGGCGCATAATTTCTAACAGGCGATCGCGGGATCTTAAAGACATCAATTCCCCCCGATCTACCAAACTCATTAATTCCCCCATATCCTTGGGGCTGGTGATATTTGTCCCTGTCAAATCGGGCAAGGGGTTGTTAATTTTTGTCGATACTAAGCCCCAAGATTGGAAGCGTTCATTTAACTTCGCGATCCCACCCATTCGGTCAATTAGCATATTTGTAGCAGTATTATCGCTAATGACAATCATTTGGGTTGCCGTATTCAAAGCGGTAAACTTTGTACCTAGCGGTTGATACTGCATTCCCCCAGAACCGCTACCAATTAGCTTTTTTTGCAGGGTAAGCTTTTCATCTAAACGAATTTTTCCTGCATCTACATCTTGAAAAAAGGCTACGAGTACGGGAACTTTGATCGTACTGGCGGCGGCAAAAGGTAGCGATCCATTCCAATCTAGATAATTATGGGTATCGAGATCGACAAAGAAAGCTCCCGGCGTTAGTCCCTTATTCTTCGCTCCTAATTGCTGTACAGCAGCTTTTAAGGGCATAATTTCTTGATTTAGCTTGATTGCTGGCGGCACGACTACAATCGGCTCTGCTTTGGCAATGGG
>JACCVJ010000672.1 GCA_013698215.1 Tatlockia sp.
AGCGTGTCTGCTGCTTTGATGATCAACGAAGATATTAGCGTTCCTCCTTTTAATACTCCTTGGAAATACAGCCCTGCTTGGTGGGCGAAAGTTCGTAACAGAATCGGTTATCGTTTGTTACGTCGCATCGGGAAGCCGATTCGGGCAACTATTGGCGAATACCGACGCGAATGGAATTTACCGCCGCACTACGGTCAAAATGATACTTATTCAAAATTAGCTCAATTGTGCCAGCAGCCTGCGGAGTTTGAATTTCCACGAGAAAATTTGCCGGGATGTTTTCATTTTACTGGTGCGTACCACAACCTAATTTCTAGGGCGAAAGTTGAATTTCCTTTTGAAAAATTAACAGGTCAACCGTTGATTTATGCTTCCATGGGAACGTTGCAAAATCGCCTGATGGGAGTTTTTGAGACGATCGCCCAAGCCTGTGCGGGATTGGATGCACAATTAGTAATTTCTCTTGGTGGCGGAATCAATCAGGAATCTGTGCCAAAGCTACCCGGTTCGCCTTTAGTTGTAGGAAATGCGCCTCAACTAGAATTGCTGCAAAAGGCAAGTCTCACGATTACCCATGCTGGGTTAAACACGGCTTTAGAATCAATTAGTCATGGTGTACCAATGGTTGCTATTCCAATTACTAACGATCAACCAGGAGTTGCTGCACGTATTGTTTGGACTGGTTGCGGCGAGATGGTCAAGCTGCAAGGGTTGGATGCTCCTAAACTGCGAACTGCTATTGAGAAAGTTTTGGGGAAAGATTCTTATCGAAATAATGCTATTAGATTACAAACCGCTAACCAGCGAGCAGGAGGTGTTACTAAGGCTGCGGATATTATCGAGGAGGTTATATCTACGGGAAAACCTGTCTTAGCTAGCTCAAATTAATCAATATTAACTAGCGCCCAAAGCACTTTATCTAGGAGTTGTAAAGGTCTTATCAGCTTTTGGCGATCGCATTATCTATACCTACAGAGGTTAGAGCAAACAGAATTTTAGCCCTAAGACCCTTGCTTGAATCGAGAAAGAGGTTCATCATATTACTTTATAAGATAATTTTTTTGAATGAAAAATACGATCAAAAAGTCTGACTTTGTGCTAGCTCCTTACATGAAAAGCAACGACTTTCAGGCAACTTGGCAGATTTTAAATACCGTTGTGCCTTACATACTTTTATGGTTTTTGGCAGTTAAAGCGGCAGCAATTTCTGCTTGGTTTCTTCCCCCCATCATAATTTTAATGACGCTGTTTTCTATACGTTGTTTTTCTTTAATGCATGATTGTGGACACTATTCACTCTTTAATTCAAGAAAGATTAACAGGTGTGTAGGTTTTATTCTCAGTATCATTAACGCCATCCCTCAATACCCCTGGTCAAGAGATCATGCTTTCCATCACAAAACTAATGGTAATTGGGAGCAGTATCGTGGGGTTGCTGACTTTATCTCAACTGAGGAGTTTTCTAAGCTCAATTCCTCTGACCAAAGGCTTTATGAATTGCTTAGGCATCCATTAATGGCTTTTCCAGGAGGTTTCTTCTACCTCGCGCTCCAGCCTAGGCTTGTCCTAATAATCGGAATTTATGATTTTGTTGTCGATCTATTTACTTGTTTGAAAAACAATCCTGGCATGGGTTTGGCGGCGATCATCTCTGCTCATAAATCCAAACATTGGCATACAGCAACCGAGTTTTGGGATTTGCTCTTTAATAATATTTGCGTAGTCAGCAGCGTTATTATCCTTAGCAATCTTATGGGAACGGCTTTCTTCTTAAGCATTTACTTAAGCGTCTTGACTTTTGCTGCGGTGATTTTTATTTGGGTCTTCTTCGTGCAACATATTTTTGAAGACTCTTATGCTCACAACACAGAAGGTTGGGATTATTTAAGTGGAGCCATTGAGGGCAGCAGTTACCTAGAATTACCAATAATTCTCAAGTGGTTTACCGCAAACATCGGCTACCACAACATTCATCATCTTTCTGAAAGAATCCCTAATTACAATCTCGAAGCTTGCCATCATAAAAATATTCATCTGCTCTCAAACATAAAAACATTGAGGATCGGTGATATGCTTTCCTGTTCAAAGTTTATTTTGTGGGATGGTGGATCGAGTCGCCTGGTATCGATTGAGTCATTTCGTCAAGCTGCCCAATCGAGCGCTCTAGATCCAAACATGGTTTCCTAACTATAACTGAGATGGAAAGAGTGCTTGTTAAGCGATGCTGATTTGACCAGCAATGTTTAGCTAAATGCGGTTGAAGTCAAAACAGCAAAGTTGAGATTGATTATGCTGGGTAGGGTTCGTTTCTAAACCGATAAAGCTAAATGATAAGCTAACAAAAGCATATAACAAACTTAAGGTAAAACTCGCATATGGTCGTCTCCACCCAAGTTCCCCATCTTTTGCGCGCCGCGCGTGGCGAAAAAGTAGATCGTCCCCCTGTATGGATGATGCGCCAAGCAGGACGCTATATGAAAGCCTATCGGGAACTACGGGACAAATATCCATCATTTCGAGATCGTTCGGAAATTCCCGAAGTAGCTGTAGAAGTTTCTTTGCAACCTTGGAAAGCATTTCAACCAGACGGCGTAATTTTATTTTCTGATATTGTTACCCCGTTACCTGGCTTAGGTATTGAGATGGATATCGCCGAAGGAAAAGGGCCAATTATTGAATCGCCCATTCGCACTTCTGCTCAAGTTGATAACTTGCGTCCTTTGCAACCGGAAGAATCGCTACCTTTTATCAAAACAATTTTGCAAGCACTTAGTAACGAAGTAGGCGACAAATCAACCGTCCTCGGCTTTGTGGGCGCTCCTTGGACACTAGCTGCTTATGCGGTAGAAGGGAAAGGTTCTAAAACCTACTCAGCAATTAAAGGCATGGCATTTTCTGATCCTACGGTACTGCACCAATTACTAACAAAATTAGCCGATGCGATCGCAATTTATGCTCGTTATCAAATTGACTGCGGCGCTCAAGTAGTACAAATGTTTGATTCTTGGGCGGGTCAACTTAGCCCCCAAGATTACGATACCTTTGCTTTACCTTATCAACAGCGCGTTTTTCAGCAAATCAAACAAACTCATCCTGATACACCTTTAATATTGCTAGTTAGTGGTAGTGCTGGAGTATTAGAGCGGATGGCTGCTTCGGGCGCTGATATTGTTACGGTAGATTGGGCGGTAGATATGGCGGACGCGCGCGCTAGATTAGGACAATCTATGAAAGTGCAGGGAAATTTAGATCCAGGGGTGTTATTTGGTTCTAAAGAGTTTATTCGCGATCGCATTTACGATAC
>JACCVJ010000684.1 GCA_013698215.1 Tatlockia sp.
AGGAGTGTCCCATGCTGTCTGCGGGGGTTGATACCGCTACAGTTAGGAAGTTTGCTCCTTCTAAGTACGAACTGGCGATGCCGTGGGTGTACCACGAGGTGACAAAGGTTGTCCCGGTTAGCCAGCCGCCTAATGCCATGTAAGCGCAGGGGAATAGTAATATTCCGCTCCAGCCTACGAATACGAATCTGTCGCGCTTTAACCAGTCGTCTACGGTGTCAAATATGCCGCGACTTGGTGCGCTGCCGACTGCAATTGTCATTACAGTAAAACTCCAAATATTATAAGTACGTCAGGAGAATCGCCCGATGGGATGATGTAGGTTGTGAATAATACAAACAATCCATCGGTTTACAAGTTTTGTTTACGATTCTTTACTTGTTCCTAATCTAGTTGTACAACTAATTGCCCATCGGTGGCAAGATCATTAGAAAAATTTAATCTTTACCATGTCTGTAGGAATAGACTGCTTTAACGCAATAAGTTGAGTTTAGTCAAGTAAAATATTCTTTGTAAAGCTTAAAAAAAAATCATATTTGCGATCGCTTTATTTTAGACAGCATGATTGCTACAGGTAATAGGCTATTTAACAGGTATAGTTTGTAACTTGCGATCGCGCGGAAGATCCCCCTTAGAAAGGGGGACATATGTAGCCAGCTTTTTTAAGCAAAAGTGCAACTATTGGATACCAATCAAAAGATTCTTAAAATATCCTCTAAGTAAATCGCTTTAAGAATCTTTATGTTTATTAACTACCGGGAATCATTCTTCCACAAGGATAGGTAGTCACAGGCTGCTCGGAAGCTACCGCCGCCGGAATTTCTTCTATAGGTTGAGTTTTAGCTGCTAAATAATCTGTACGCAATTTTTCTAACATCGCGTCCCGCCTATCGTACAACTTCTTCAATTGACGCGGCTGGCATTTTTGCAACACGTAGGCAGTTAGTAAGGGTAAGGCGATCGTGCTATCTGTATAACAAACAATCGTATTGGACAATTCTTCGGGGTCAATTTTGCCCCAGCTTACAGCCTCTGAGGGTGTAGCCCCCGATAAGCCGCCCGTGTCGGGACGTGCATCAGTAAATTGAATGAAATAGTCGTGTCCTCGTTCTTCTAAGCCTAGAACCTCATGCAACTGCGGCTGAGTCTGCAATAAAAAGTTTTTTGGGCTACCACCGCCAATAATTACCGCCGCGCTTTTACCTTCTACATTTGGTATACCAGAATCACGGGCAGAATAGGCGATCGCCGCAGTTTCGTTTACATCCATTGAGGGATCGATAATTAATTGCGATCCTTCTAAGGCTAACGCCGCGACGTTCATTCCAATGGAGCTATCGCCAGGGGAAGAAGTATAAATAGGTACGCCGCATTCGTAGGCTGTAGCAAGTAAACAAGAATGCTTTACACCAATTTGCTTTTCTACTTCCCGCACGTATTTACCTAGCAAATGGTGAAACTCCGCGCTTCCCATGCGTTTTTGAAAAGGCTCTGCTTGCAGAATTTTCCGAATAAAAGCATCGGTTTCTAGCAATACATCGTAGCCAAACATAATGTCATAAATCCGAATAGTATTTTCTTGGCGCAACTTAACATCATCAACAAAGGGATTTCCGCTAAAAAGTTCAAAACCCAAGCCGTAGTGCATATCGTGGTACAAGTTCGCGCCTGTGCTAATCATCCAGTCAATAAAGCCATTGCGGATTAGGGGCGCAAGTACCGAAACCCCATACCCCGCCGGAGTCATAGCGCCGGACAAGCTAACTCCTACGGTAACTCCTTCTTGGAGAACTTCTTTACTTAACAGGTGGCAAATTTCTCGCAATCGTGCGGAATTGTAGGCGGTGAAATAATTATCAATTAAATCTACTACGCTAATTTCCGCCTGCATGGGAGTAGGAGATATTTTGTTACTAGCCAGTTTTGACATTATTTTGATGCTCTAATTATGGATGCGTCGATCTAATTTAGCCATTTTCGGCAAGTTTTTTCACGGCTTCTAGGTAACAATTGTAAGAATCTTTGCTAAAACAAACTAAAATTACTCGTTCAAGATGGTTATTAGTAGCTAAAAATGCTTGAATTTCGGTAACAGCAATGGTTGCGGCTCTTTCTACTGGAAACCTATATACACCCGTGCTAATTGCCGGAAAAGCGATTTGCTTAATTTGATAATCTTTAGTTAGTTCTAAGCTACGGCGATAACAACTAGCTAATAGCTGATCTTCTTGAAAAGCTTTGGGCGAGGCAGAGCCACACCCCAAACTTTCCGCTTCCTCGTTTTTTCCACCCGTCCAAACTGGCCCAACGGTATGAATTACCCATTTAGCAGGAAGGTTGTAGCCTTTAGTAATTTTAGCGTCACCAGTGGCACAGCCGTGTAATTTGCGACATTCAAGCAAAAGTTCTGCTCCGGCGGCGCGATGAATTGCCTCATCAACGCCACCACCGCCTAGTAAAGAGTTATTGGCGGCATTAACTATGGCATCGATTGCTA
>JACCVJ010000687.1 GCA_013698215.1 Tatlockia sp.
CCAATTCCTGTATCGGAAACTTCGATGCGGATTTGATGAGCAGAAGTATGTAAATGCTCGTTTATAGCTGTTGTTGGCAATAAATAAGCGCGAATTGCTACCATTCCCCCTTGCTGAGTAAATTTAAGCGCATTACCTACCAAATTTGTAAAAACTTGCAAGAGCAAATCGTAATTGCCTAATACCGAGGGCAAATCACGGGAGATTTCTTGCACTAGCTCAATCCCTTTATCTCTAGCATTTAGTTGGTAGGTGCGTAAAGTTTGCTCTACTGCTTGCGATAAGTCTACGCTATCAAAATGATAGATTCGGCAAGATTCTAGCCGCGATAAGTCCAAAACATCATTTACTAAACGTGCAAGTCTATCGGTTTCGTTGTTGGCGGTTTCCAAAAACTCCCGGCGCTCGGTTTCGGTTAATTCTTCCCCGTAGTCGTGTAAAGTTTCAATGTGAGTTTTGATGTTAAATAGGGGCGTTCTCAACTCGTGGGAAACGTTACTAATAAACTGACTTTTTGCTTCATTTAGCTCTACTTCGCGGGTAATATCTTGGATAGTAATCGCAATACCTTTGATACTTTCGCGTTGCTGACTGACTACGGTAGTTAAAAGAATGCGTACCGTGCGATCGCTTGGCTCTGAAAGAGTAAGCCTAAACTCTGCACTATCGCGCTCTCCTGACGCGATTTGATATAAGGGGCGCGATAGCTCTACTTTCACCGCCAAAGGTAACTGATTAAGTATATTTATACCCACTACTTCCGCGCCTTCCCAGCCAAAAATCCGTCGAGCGGTAGGATTAACTAAAATTACCTGCAAGTCGGCATCTAATAGCACCGCACCATCGGCGATAGTTGAAACTAAAGTTTCTAGCTTGGCTTTTTCCGCCGTCAATTCGTCAATATTTTGCTCGTCGTAGCTTTCTAGCTTTTCCGCCATTTCATTGAAGCTAAAAATCAATTCTCCCAATTCGCCACTAAGGGGTAAATCGATGCGTTGCTTAAAGTTTCCCGCCGCAATATTTTTTACCCCTGTTGAGAGTTCTTTAATTGGTTGAGTTATCATCAAAGCGTTAGAAACCGCTCCTAGGATCACCATTACCCAAATAGATACAAAAACTGCGATCGTTACATCCCGCGTTAGATTTGAAGAAGCAACAACGGTAGGATTAGGATTAGTACCGATCGCCAAAACCCCTAAGTATCTTCCTTCGTGCAGTAAAGGAATAAATACGTCTGTAACTTCTCCATCGGGGGAGACGTGCTGACGTACCATCGGGATTTCCGAATTGGCGGCGTAATTATCGGGTAAATTAATGCGTCTTGCGATACTCAAAGAAGTTTGAACTTCTGGTTGCCAAAAAGGAATCCCAAAAAATATTTGTCCTGCTTCGTCGGCGTAAAGCATATAACGGACGCTAGAAGTGTTGCTATAAAAGCGTTGAGAAAATTGGGCAACTTCTGTAAGATTATTTTCCGCAACTAGCGGCGCAACGTTGGAAGCCAGTAGCAGCCCCAAATCGCTACCAAAACGAGTGTCATTTGTGCGCGCATCTTGTTGAATGGTATTGACAGCCCAAAAGGTAAGCCCACTCATAATTAGGGAGACAACCAAAGTCGCCGCCGCCAATAGCTTTGTTTGCAGCGTAAAATCTGCCCACCAATGGGCGATCGCTTTTGCAAGTGTTTTGAACCAATTAACCATTTTTTAAATTTATAATAGCTTTTGTAATAAATCCTTACAATTAAAAACTAACAGTTAATTGGTAAATAGGTAGATAATAAGACTCAAAATTTATTTTTTTACCCGATAGCCAATATCTCGGCGATAGTACATCCCCTCAAAATGGATGCAGTTAATCGCCGCGTAAGCACGATCGATGGCTTGGACAAAATTCGATCCTATTCCTGTCACCCCTAATACCCGGCCGCCATCAGTGACTATTTGCCGCTCTAACTGCTTTGTGCCAGCTTGAAATATATAAGTATCTGTTAAACCTTCAGCGCTTTTAATTCCAGAAATTGCTTCACCTTTGCTATATTCTCCCGGATAACCATTAGCCGAGGCGACAACACAACAAGCTGCGCCAGATTTCCAAGCAATAGCAGGCATTTCACCTAATCTTTTTTCAACGCAAGCTAGTAACAAGTCTTCTAAAGGTGTTTCAAGTAAAGGTAAAATTGCTTGGGTTTCAGGATCGCCAAAGCGACAGTTAAATTCCAAAACTTTAAATTCGCCCTTGGGTGACACCATTAAGCCTGCATAAAGTACACCTCGGTAGTCTATGTTGCGATCGCGTAAAGTAGCGATCGCCTTTTGCAATACTTCTACTTCTATTTTTGCCATTAATTCGGGGGTAACTAATGGCGCTGGGGCATAAGCGCCCATTCCGCCTGTATTATCTCCTGTATCGCCGTCACCGATGCGTTTATGATCTTGTGCGGGTAATAAAGGGCGAATTGAGATCCCGTCAGTTAAGGCGATTACAGAGACTTCTTGCCCAATTAAACATTCTTCTACCAAGACAAATTTACCCGCATTGCCAAATTGTCCCTGAAATATACTATTAATTGCTCTATGGGCTTCCTCAACACTGGATGCCACGATCACCCCCTTACCCGCCGCCAACCCATCGGCTTTAATCACAATGGGGACAGATCCCGCTTCTACATAGCCTCTAGCGGCGGCTGCATCGGTGAATACAGCAGCTTTGGCTGTGGGAATCCCCCCGTCAGCCATTAATGCTTTTGCCCATGCCTTGCTTGCCTCAATTTGCGCTCCCGCGCGCGATGGCCCAAATACTTTAATTCCTTGATTTTGTAAGTAGTCAGTAATGCCTAAAGCTAAAGGTATTTCTGGCCCAACTACAACTAAATCAATGTTGTTATCTTGAGCAAATTGTCCGATTGCTGCAAAGTCGTTTACCCCCAAAGCTAAGTTATGACAGCGTGCTAGTGTTGCTGTACCGCCATTACCAGGGGCGCAGAAAACTTGTTCAACTTTGCTCGATTGTAGTAGTTTGAAGGCGATCGCGTGTTCTCTACCACCATTACCGACAACTAAAATTTTCACTTTTTGCCTCCCAATTACTTTAGACGCATATTAGCAGAGCAGAAACTTAGGCAGGTTTTGTAAAGGCGATCGCACTTACTCCACTTAAAATCAATCCAATCCCCAGCCATTGCGACAGGGGATTTTTTCTTTTAGTATTATGGCGCTACTAACTGTAGTGGCGATAATCGTTAAGCCAATTACTAAGGGATAGGCTACGGATAACTTAAACTTTCCTAGTACAACTATATAAAAAATCGCCCTTAAACGTAAAGACACCCACCAAGTAAGTAGATGTTTAAGGATTGTCCATCGGCTCCTAATTTTAGTAAAGTTTGGGCGATCGCACTCAAAGCTACGTAACCAAAATTAGCAAGCTAACTAAGGGAGAATTTGTCATAATTAAACCTCTAGCTTTAGCCTTTTTGCTGTTGGTAGCGCTCTTTAAATAAACGCTGCTGAATCTTATGATCGACAATTGGCAATGGATAGCCGAGCGCGTCGCATTCTGCGGCGGGAATATTCCCGCTAATCAAAAATTCTGTATCCACAGACCTTAATTCTGGTAGCCATTCTCTAATATATTCGCCTTCGGGGTCAAATTTTTGGGCTTGACTTGCAGGGTTAAAAATTCTTACAGGTTTAGGATCCATACCACTAGAAGCGCTCCATTGCCAGCCGCCATTATTCGCCGCCAGATCGCCATCTATGAGACGTTGATAAAAATATTTTTCTCCTAGTTGGGGATTAATTATCAAGTCTTTAGTTAAAAAACTAGCTACAATCATGCGACAGCGATTGTGCATCCAACCTAGTTCGTTCATTTGCCGCATCGCCGCATCTACAATCGGATAGCCCGTTTTGCCTGCACACCAAGCTTGAAAATGTTTTTCGTTATTGTTGTAAGGAAAATTTTTAAAAACTTCTCGATACGCCCCAGTTTCTAATTGCGGGAAATTATACAGGGCGTGTTGATAAAATTCTCGCCAAGCAAGTTCTTGTTGCCAACCGATAATGCTAGTGTTTACTTCATCACTGCGGCTATTTTCTAAGGCTTCTTTGGTTGCAGCCCATACGGTGCGAATGCCAATAACTCCAAACTTTAGCGCTGCGCTCAGTTGAGATGTACCCTTAACTGCGGGAAAATTGCGCTGCTCTTTGTATTGGTTAATTGCCGAGTAAGTAAATTCTTCTAGCTTTTCAGTGGCGGCGGCTTCTCCTGGAGCAATTACTAATTCATTGTCCCAATTGAACCCTAAATCTTTAGCGGTAGGTAAAGCTATAACTCCTGCCGTTGCCGCAAGGTTTTTTTCTGCTGCTGTCAGCCCTGTAACCTCCTGCAAGGTGGCTACAGGTTCGGCTTTGGTTCTGGCTATCCAATTGCGCCAAAAAGGGCTGTAGACGGTGTAGGGCGCATTAGAACCCGTGCGGATATCTTCGGGAGCGTGGAGCAATTGATCCCAGTTTTTTTCTTTAAACTCAATGCCTTTTTCTTTGAGGGCATCCATTACCGCGCGATCGCGTACCTGTGAATACGGTTCAACATCCCAGTTCCAAAATACCCCACGAGC
>JACCVJ010000002.1 GCA_013698215.1 Tatlockia sp.
GCTAATTCAAAAAGCTGGGCTTACAACTAAATTACCTACGGGAGTAAATATTAATGCGATCTCTGACTCTTTGCAAACTGATAAAAAGGTTAAAGCAGGTAAGATTAGATTTGTCCTACCTACTCAAATTGGTGCAGTAGAAATAACTGACAAAGTGCCAACAGATTTAATTAGTCAAGTTTTGCAGGAAATGCAGTAAATTTATTTTTCCTTTGTAATTTGAGCGGGTAATATATCTGCTCAATTTACTACTTTTTTCTATGGAAATTTTGCTTTAAGAAAAATACAGACTTGGGCAGATCCTCCAACTCCTTGCAAATAATAGTCTTATCGGTACAATCAAAGTTCTTGTCTTTAGCAAACTTAGTTGTAGAAGTCTTGTAAATTTATTTTATGTATTAATCAATACAACTTGTTTATTATATTTTTGCTTTTATTGAACGTAAGTAATTTTTTAGCACTTAAAAAATAGTATTTTAAACAGTACAAATAACTGGATTTTTTAGCTGTTAATCAATAACATCTTTGAAAAATATAAAGTAAAAAAAGCTTAATTTTTTCAGAGAAACAAAACTTGCTGTAGACATAGAGGAGGAAAATATGCCAGAAGTATTGTTTAAAGTTGACTTGAATAAGTCCATGAGGGAACAAGAATTGGTCGGGCATAATCGTTGGCATCCTGATATTCCGGCGGTTGCTTCTGTTAATCCTGGTACAGTGTTTCGGATTGAGTGCAAAGACTGGACAGATGGACAAATTCACAATAACGATAGTCCAGAAGATATCCGCACAGTTAATTTAACTATTCCTCACGTTTTAAGCGGGCCGATCCACGTTAATGGTGCAGAACCCGGCGATTTGCTGGTTGTAGATATTTTAGATGTGGGAACTTTGCCCAACTATGAGTGGGGTTTTACAGGGATTTTTGCCAAAGAAAATGGCGGTGGTTTTCTCACCGAGCATTATCCAACAGCGCAAAAAGCAATTTGGGATTTGCAAGGCATCTATGCGCGCAGTCGTCACATTCCCGATGTAAAATTTGCTGGAATTCCCCACCCCGGATTAATTGGCTGCGCTCCTTCCCATGAGTTGCTGGCTACTTGGAATAAGCGCGAAGCGGAATTAGTCGCTACTGACCCCGATCGCGTACCAGCTTTAGCTTTGCTCCCCAATCCCACTGATGCAATTTTAGGTTCTCTTAAAGGCGCGGAATTTGACCGTATAGCTCAAGAAGCTTGTAGGACAATTCCTCCCCGCGAACATGGGGGAAACTGCGACATTAAAAATTTATCCAAGGGTTCAAAGGTTTATTTTCCCGTCTATGTTGAAGGTGCAAAGCTTTCCATGGGAGACATTCACTTTTCCCAAGGTGACGGAGAAATTACTTTTTGTGGCGCGATTGAGATGGCTGGCTACCTCGATTTGCACGTCGAATTAATTAAAGGCGGTGTAGAAAAATATAGCGTAGTTAACCCCATATTTAAGCCTGGCCCCGTTCAACCTCATTACTCAGAATTTTTGGTATTTGAAGGCATTTCTGTAGATGAATTTTCGGGCAAACAGTATTATTTAGATGCTCATGTTGCCTATCGTCGCGCTTGCTTGAATGCGATCGCCTATTTCAAAAAGTTTGGTTATACAGGCGAACAAGTTTATTTACTTTTAGGTTCGGCTCCCGTAGAAGGACGCATTAGCGGCATTGTAGACATTCCCAACGCTTGCTGTACGATCGCTGTACCCACCGCAATTTTTGAGCGTAACGTGCTACCTACCTAGAGAATAGAATCATTGCAAAAATACCCTGTCTCGCAATCTCCCTTAAAAGAGTAAATTCCAAATATTTTCCCCCTTTTTTAAGGGGGGTTAGGGGGGATCTCCAAATCAGTTTATCAAACCCACTAATCGCCAAAAGTTTACTACCAAGGAAATAGCAACTAATGCCCCTATACGATTTTCGATGCGATTGCGGTGTATTTGAGCAAAGCCGCAGCCTTCAACAAGCAGGGGAGCCAATGTTTTGCCCAACGTGCCAAACTGTCGCCAAACGGCTTGTATCTGCGGTGGGCATACTTAAAACCCCCACCCAATTAAGTAAGCGAGTAGAACAAAGCGGCGAACCTCGCGTAGTATATCCAAACGCGCCCAATCATTCAACTCATAAACACAACCACCATCACGGACGACCCTGGGCGATCGGTCACTAACAGTCAGATATTTTTTGACAATTGCTGTTAAGATAAATCTCTGCTAGTACATCCCGGTCTGTTGCTGGCGGAGTTGACTTGCTTGTTCGAGCCATCCAACTAAACCACAAATTTTTTGCTCTTAGACTGGTTCCAGACCTTTGATTTGGATAGGGGCAACTCTTGGAGCCATCGTATTTATGACATTTTCTGATCTTGGTCTTTCCCAAGACTTGCTTCGTGCTGTCGCCGAGCAGGACTACAACGAGCCTACACCCATTCAACAGCAAGCAATTCCAGCTATTTTACAAGGAAAAGATGTTTTCGCCAGCGCCCAAACAGGGACGGGTAAAACGGCAGGTTTTACCTTACCTCTATTGCAACTTCTTAACAACTCCAGTTCCCGCAAAGAGTATCGCACACCTCGCGCTCTAATCCTCCTCCCCACCCGCGAACTAGCTCAACAAGTAGGAGATAGTGTAAGAACCTATGGTAAATACCTGCCCCTGCGTTCGGCTATCGTCTATGGTGGGATTGGTCTTAGACCGCAAATTCAAACCCTGCGCCAAGGCGTTGATATTGTCGTCGCTACTCCCGGTCGCTTACTCGACCACTTAGAGCAAAAAAACCTCGATCTTTCCCACATAGAAATACTTGTGCTGGATGAATGCGATCGCATGCTAGATATGGGCTTTATCCACGATATCCGCAAAATTTTGGCGAAATTGCCCTCCGCTCGGCAAACGCTGATGTTTTCCGCCACCTTTTCTAAAACCATCCAGCAACTGGCAAATACTCTGCTCAAAACTCCGATTTTAATTGAGGTTGCTTCCCGCAATACCGCCTCTGAGCAAGTACAACAAGTCGTTCATCTGGTCGAACGCGATCGCAAGCGAGAATTACTCTCTTACATGATTAGCTTCCACAACTGGAAACAAGTGCTAGTTTTTACCCGTACAAAACACGGTGCTAGTCGTCTAGCCGAGCAGCTTGCCAAAGATGGACTAAAAACCGCCGCGATTCATGGCAACAAAAGTCAAGCGGCTCGTCTCAAAGCTTTAAACGATTTTAAGCAGGGCAAGGTGCGAGTATTAGTCGCTACCGATGTAGCCTCACGGGGGCTAGATATAGAGAGGCTTCCTCATGTAGTAAATTTTGAACTGCCCAATGTTCCCGAAGACTACGTGCATCGCATCGGGCGTACAGGTCGCGCCGGAATGGAAGGATGCGCCGTTTCCCTAGTCTGCAAAGATGAATATCCATTTTTGACCAGTATCGAAAAATTGCTCAGTTGCACTATTGTTAAAGTCGCAGTCCCTGGCTACGAGCCGAACTTTATCCCACCATCGGGGGCAGAGCCTTCGCAGGTTAAACGCTCTAAGCAACGTCGCAGTAATTGGTCAAAGTCTCAAACACCAGCCAAACCTATCCGCAGCAATTCTACAACACCTGTAAAAAGCCGCGCTCAAAACTAACTGCATTCTAGATAGCAACCTACCTAGAATGCAAAACTAAGTAACTGCTAATTTGCAGCAATTCCTTCTTGTCTAGCTGCTCTCTGAACTGCCCCAGCCACCGCACTTACAACCCGCTCATCAAACACTGAGGGGACAATGTGTTGGCGGTTGAGGTCGGAGGGTTTGACTAATGAAGCGATCGCATAGGCTGCTTCTAAATACATTGTTGTCGTAATAGTTGAGGCGCGACAGTCTAAAGCACCGCGAAATACTCCCGGAAAAGCCAACACATTATTAATTTGATTGGGGTAATCGCTTCTCCCCGTCGCCATCACTGCTACATAGTCAGTTACAAGTTCTGGCTGAATTTCTGGAATCGGGTTTGCCATCGCAAATACAATCGGTGCGCTTGCCATTGAGCGCACCATTTCCGGCGTAACTACCCCCGGAGCGCTCACCCCAATAAATACATCTGAACCCATCATCGCTGCCGCTAAACCGCCCATTTTATCGATCGCAAACTCTAGCTTTTCGGGGGTCATATCCGGGCGCTGAGTCGATAAAATGCCTTTAGAGTCGCACATCCAGATAGTTTCGGCTCCAGCTTTACGCAACAAGCGCGCGATCGCAACTCCTGCCGCCCCCGCACCGTTAATAATGATTTTTACCTTAGCTAAAGGCTTATTGACCAGCTTCAGGGCATTAATCAACGCCGCTAAAGTCACAATTGCCGTGCCGTGTTGGTCATCGTGGAAAACAGGAATATTCAATTGTTCGCGCAGTAGCTTTTCAATTTCAAAGCAACGAGGGGCGGCTATATCTTCTAAGTTTACCCCGCCAAATACGGGGGCAATTTGCTTAACAGTTTCAACAATAGTTTTAGTATCTTGACTAGCTAGGCAAATGGGAAAAGCATCAATCCCGGCAAATTCTTTAAACAGCATCGCCTTACCTTCCATTACAGGCATTGCTGCCTCTGGCCCCAAATTACCTAAACCTAATACCGCACTACCATCAGTAACGATCGCAACAGTATTTTGCTTAATGGTTAAATGGTAAGCCTGTTTGGGATCAGTGGCTATTGCCATACAAATTCTGCCCACTCCTGGAGTGTAAGCCATTGCCAAATCTGCCAAGTTTTTAATCGGAATGCGACTTGTAATGCTAATTTTGCCGCCGCGATGCAAATTAAAAGTGCGATCGTAGACATTTATTAATTTAATGTCGGGTAAAACTTTAATCGATTCAACAATTGTTTCGGCGTGTTCGGTACTAGCCGCATCTACGGTAATATCACGAATCGAAACATCGCGGGTTTGCTCGATCAAGTCGATTTGACCGAGATTGCCGCCCGTTGATGCAATCGCACCAGTTACACTTGCCAGCATTCCCACCCGGTTAGGAATTTCTAAGCGTAGCGTCAAACTAAAGCTAGAGTTGGGGGTCAAATTTACCATGCTAAGTACCGCGATTCTCCGTTATTGAAGCAATTGATTGTAGCAATACACCTTAAGTTGGCACAAATTGCGATCGCAAACTGATAGTAATTTGACAGATGAGCCATTAAATAGCTCTACTGGTACGCATTGAGGTGACAAATTGCTCAAATAAATAATCAGCATCGTGGGGGCCGGGGCTTGCTTCGGGATGGTACTGTACGGAAAACATCGGTAAGGTTTTATGCTTTAATCCGGCAACAGTGCGATCGTTGAGGTTGAGATGAGTAATTTCTACGTCCGCACCGGGTAAGGAATCGGGATCGAGGGCAAAACTATGATTTTGGCTAGTAATTTCTACTTTTTGCGCTAACCCCGCAGGCTGATTTAAGCCGCGATGACCAAATTTGAGTTTATAAGTTTGAGCGCCCAAAGATAAGCCCAAAATTTGATGCCCCATACAAATCCCAAATACAGGTTTTTGGCAAGTTAGTAAGGCTTTGGTTGTTTCTATCCCTTCGATATTTGCGGCGGGATCGCCGGGGCCATTAGAAAGAAATATCCCATCAGGATTGTATTTCATAATCTCCTCGGCGGGCATACTTGCCGGAACAACAATTACTCTGCAACCATAACTTGCTAATCGGCGTAAAATATTGCGCTTAATTCCAAAATCTAAGGCGACAACAGTTAGTTGTTTTTCGACTATTGGCTCGCTAGAGGGTTTAAATTCCCATACATTAGTTGTCGGATCTGACCATTCGTACACGTCTTTTGTCGTTACTTCTTTGACTAAATTTAAGCCTGCCATAGTAGGCGCTGTTTGGACTAATTCTAATAAATCTGTTTCGTCAAGCTCAGTCGAAATGCCGCCATTCATTGCCCCTAATACCCGAATTTTGCGAGTTAAAGCGCGAGTATCAATGCCATAGATTCCTGGTATATTGTGCTTTTTGAGGTAGTCAGTCAAACTACTGGTAGAGCGCCAGTTGCTGGGGCGATCGCAGATATTGCGCGCGATCGCTCCTCTTACTTGCGGATGGCTTGATTCTTCGTCTTCAACATTCACTCCGGTATTGCCAATTTCGGGATAGGTAAAAACTATCATCTGACCGCGATAACTAGGATCGGTCAATACTTCTTGATAGCCCGTCATTCCGGTATTAAAAACTACTTCTCCTGTCGTTGTTCCAGTCGCTCCAAAAGACCAACCGCGATAGGTTGTGCCATCAGCAAGGACTAAGATAGCGGGTTTAGCATTGGCAAACGGTGTAGGCATTTTCGATCAGGCTATTTATGCACATTGCGACCATTATGCCATGAGTCGTTTTTAACGGTTGTTGATTTTGTCGTGATGCGATCGCATTACTAGGCGATCCTCCTTAACAATTTCGGTACTTACGGATAAGAAACCCTCCAATACCCTTAAAAAGGAGCTTTTATTTTCCTCTTAGGAAAAAATCGATTCACTGTTTGTACAAGCCTCCAACACCCTTAAAAAGGAGCTTTTATTTTCCCCCCTTTTTCAAGGGGGTTAGGGGGGATCGAGTTTTGAATCAGTCCTCAATTCATCAACCTATCTTTTATTTTTTATGGAAATCTTTGATAAAAAAGCTTTACAGTAAATTAATATACCTTAATATTTTTTCTAATAAACTTGTGCAAGAAGATTTTAGACTAATTGTCGATTTAGTATTAGTCCTTGCAGTGTCGGCGGTAGGTG
>JACCVJ010000035.1 GCA_013698215.1 Tatlockia sp.
ATTAAATTCCTACCCTTACTCGCCTTTGCTCCAAAACTTGACCGTACAACTGCTCTAAACACGTAATGTTGTAGTTGAGAGTATAGCGCTCTAACACTCTTTGTCGGGCTTTTTTGCCTAGCAGTGGTGAGAGTTCAGGGTGATCTTGAAATAATGGTAACAATGTTCGTAACTGAGATCCGACGAGGCGAGTATTTAATAAAACCCCAACTTCTTCTAATACTTCCCCATCAGCGCCGACATCGGTTGCCAAACAAGCAATCCCACACGCCATTGCTTCTAATAAGGACAATGACAACCCTTCTACTAAAGAAGGCAAGATAAATACATCCGCGCCTCTAAGAATTTCAATTCGCCGCTTTTCGTCGGCTACAAACCCTAACCAAATAATGCCATGTTCGGAGCCGTAAAAAGGCTTTAGAGAAGGTGTTAAAGGGCCATCCCCCACAATCAACAGCTTACTCTCTGGCTTCATTTCGGCTTGCTTCCAAGCTCTTAAAAGTGCCTCTACGTTCTTTTCTGCGGCTAGTCTTCCTTGATAGACGAATAAAGTTTGAGCATTAAACTCCGCTTTAATCGCCGAAGCACCAGGAGAATATCTTTCGACATCTACGCCATTGGGAATCACCGCTACATTGTTTGCAGGTACGCCCAAACGTGCTAAAACTTCTCGTTGTACTTGGGAAAAAACAATCGTGCGATCGTAGTTAACTAAAAACGGCGCGTAGAGTTGGTAGGCTAAAAGTTGGGTTCCCGATTTAAACTTTGCTCCTTTACCTGCAAAAGGTGTATGGAAAGTAGCAACTAGGGGTAAGTTTAGTTCGGCGCAGATTTCTGGCAAAAGAAAATCTAAGGGCGATAAAATTAGCGAAGCATGAACCAAATCCGGCTTTAGCTGTCGCAAAGAGTCGGATAAAACTTTACTCGATTTAAACGAGGGGATTGTATAAACCTGAGATTTGTAGAGAAACGGTAACGAAAATTCCGCGCAGTCAGAATCAGTATCTCTACTAGCATCTTCTTGGGCAAAATGAAGAAAACTTACTTGGTGTCCTCGGTCTAAAAGAGCATTAGTAATTTCTCTACCGTAAGTGACATTGCCACAAAAAGGGGTTTTTTTTCCAAGCCAAGCAATATGCATTCTTTAAGCACTTTGAGTTTAAAAACTTTAGCGATCGCACGTAAGATCGCCAAATTTCAGTTATTTACAAGTATTCAATAGAAATTATCTATCTAAATGTGGTAAATTTTCTGCTTCTGTACGGCAAATATACCAGGTTAAGATGCTTCCTGCGATCGCAATTGCTGCCAAAATTGAAAAAACTGCTTGCAAGCCAATCATTGTCTCGGCTACTCCAGCTAAAGCTAGAGGTAAACTCAGAGCAATATTTATCACATTATTTTGCAACCCGAAAACTTTACCCCGCATTTGAGGCGGAGTTTCTTGTTGAATGGTTGTTTGCATGGGAATAGACACCAACGACGAAAACACACCTAACAGGGTGAGTGCCGTTAAGATAATCCACAGTTCTTTAGTAAATATAGATAAAGTAATTAAGCAAATCGCCATCCCGATAGAGCCGTACAAACTCAATCGCACATGAGAAAAACTCTGCCCGTATTGTCCCAAAAGAGTAGCTCCGGCGGCAACTCCTACGCCACCCGCCGCTAGTAAAAAGCCAAATTGGGACGATTTTAAGCCGGGGATAATTTCCGCCATTCTCACCGCTAAAACTGCTAAGGCGGCAAAAATTGAGAATAAAATTACAAGTTGAATTAGAGCATTACGAATGCGTTTATTTTCGCCTAAATAGCGGAAACCGTCGCGTAAATCCTCAAAAACGTGGTTTTGTTCCTGTTCGGGTTTTGACTCTTTTTCACCAGTTTTCAGCAGTAATAACAGTATTCCAGCGAGCGCGTAACTACCACCTACAACTAATTCCTTGCCAATTCCAACTCCTACCCCAATTTGATTTGTAATAGTATCGGCAAAAGCAAGTAACGGTTCCCCCACTGCAAACCCGACAATTACCAAAGCCATCATGGTTGTGGTGTACAGCGAGTTAGCCGATAATAAATGCTTTTCTTCTACAACTAAGGGAATTGCCGCTTGTTCGGCGGGAGCAAAAAACTGTGTCAAAGTAGAAATTAAAAACGATAGCAGGAGTAAAATTCCAAAACCTACAGGCAATCCGGCAATTACTTTCCAGTCTTGAGTTATCCATAGCAATACTGGAATCGATAATACTAAAATGCCACGCAAGATATTTGTTGATACTAAAACAGTTTTTTTCGACCAGCGATCGACAAATACCCCAGCTACGGAACCAAATAGCACAGCGGGGATAGTAAATGCCATCATAATCGCCGATACCCAGCCGCTAATACTTTGATCGCTGGCTTGAAAGCGGCTAGAAATAATCGCAATCATCAGCACCAAATAAACTTTATCGGCTAATTGCGAAAAAACCTGACCACTCCACAGGGTTAAAAAGTTACGATTTTTTAAAACGGGGAGAAAACCAGGCTCTTGCTCGGCGAA
>JACCVJ010000039.1 GCA_013698215.1 Tatlockia sp.
TTTCTAACTTGCCCAAAGTTTTGCTTTCTTGTTTCTCCTTCGTGAATAGTTACGACAAAAACTATTTCTTGAATAGAAGCATCAACTTTACTTAAATCTATTTGGACAGTTTCATCATCGCCAGCACCTTCTCCAGTTAAACTATCTCCTTCATGTTTTACTGAGCCATCAGGAGAAGTTTTATTATTGTAAAATACAAAGTATTTATCATTAGGAACTTTATTGTTAGTTCCCAACATAAATACAGAGGCATCCAAGTCAAAAGCTGCGCCTGTATCTGTAGCGTTAATGTCCCATCCTAGACCAATCCCAGCATTTTTCATATTGGGTGCTTCTTTCGATAAATTGATTCTTTCGCCTTTTCCGAGATTAATTGACATGATTGTTACCTAACTTTTTACAACGATACGTAGCTTTGTCTAAGATGCAAATAGACATTATTGTCTATTTTAGAAGTAGAATCCAACTATAGTTTCTACCTAACATTTAAGCGTAGGTTTTTACAAGTTCTTCTAAACCATTAGCTTGAACTCCATTCCCAATAGCTGCCATTTTCCACTCATTATTACGATTATAAATCTCTGCCATAATCATCCCCGTCATACCTTTGTATTCTCCCCCAGACAAATTGTATCTAGCTAATTCTTTATTATTAGCAGCATTAACTAAGCGAACAAAAGCATTTTTGACTAAGGAAAAGTCTTGATTGCGAGTTTTACACTGATAGATATTAACCGTAAAAACAAGTTTTTGAATATCTTGAGGTATCCGAGCCAAGTCTACAATAATCTGCTCGTCGTCGCCATCTCCCGCACCAGTGAGATTGTCTCCCAAATGGGTAATTGCTCCCGATTTATGGGATAAATTGCCAAAGTAAACTACATTAGCTTTATCTTGAATTTTATCCTCTCCATTTAAGCAAATAACTGAGGCATCTAAGTCGCAGTCTTGAGTATTGCTAAAAGCCCCAAATAAGCCGCCACCAGAACGTTTTGCTACATCCCAGCCCAATCCGCACATTAGCCTAGTAAGCCCTGGTGCTTCTTTAGATAGGGAAATGCGTTGACCTTTTTCTAGGTTGATTGCCATGTAAATTATCCTAATTATTGGTTGCTAGAGTGACTACCCAGTACAAATTAGCTATAGCGATTGAGAATAGCTTGCAAACCGCCTTGATAACCTGCTCCCACTGCATTCAGCCGCCATTCGCCATCTTTACGGTAAAGTTCTGCCATAATTAGGGCGGTTTCAACAGAGTAATCTTCTACTAAGTCATAGCGGATTACTTCAAGTTTTGTCTAAGCATTGACAACTCGCACAAAAGCATTTCTTATTTGACCAAAATTTTGACTGCGTTGTTGAGCTTCGTGGATAGTTACCGCTACCACAATCTTTTGGACTTCGTTAGGAACTTTTTTGAGGTTAACTTTGATAACTTCATCGTCTCCCTCCCCTACTCCGGTGAGGTTGTCTCCCATATGCTGAACTGATTTGTCAGGATCGGGGCTTGTTAAGTTGTTGTAAAAAATAAAGTGATTATCAAAAATTAATTTTTCGTTACTATTTAGCAAGAATACTGAAGAATCTAAATCAAAGTCGTAACCTGTATCGGTGGCTTTGATGTCCCACCCTAGTCCAATAAAGATTTCTGTTAAACCTGGAGCAACTTTTTCTAAGGATACTCGTTGTCCTTTAGTTAGCGAAACTGCCATATTTTTTTCTTCCTGTGGGTAAAAAAGTCAGAAGTTGATTTGTGCTACAAGAAATCTTTGCCAATAACTACAGTTCGTAAGCGATTACTTTCGGAAAATAATTTACTTATTTGCCTATTCTATTAATTAGTTTTGCTGTTTGCATAGTTAGGAGGTCTAAGGGTAGTTTTTTGGGTTGCCAAAATTGAGGAATATTTTTTTACAGTTTTAGGCTCTAATCCTTTTGTACTGCGCTCTATCTTATTGTTCGTCAGCAAAACTGCCATCTGTAAAAATACTTAAGATAAAAAGGACTCTCTTAATTAAGGCTAGTATTTATTGTTAAATAGATTGAAATAAAAAACTTGTTTTTGACTTGATGTCAAATAGTTAATTTATATTAATTGTTACTGAGAATATTTAAGGTCAATTATTTAGCTTTTTGTTTGCCAACTTCTTACAATTACTTGTAATTCTTTGGTGTCTAAATAATCTAAAGCAAAAGCTTTATGCAACAAAGGAGTAGGAATAAATCTGTCGTATTTTTGCAGCTTTAATACCTCTTTACTACTAACTAATTGTTGGGGGGATATTTGTTGAGTGCATAAAGAATAAATCTGGTTAAAAGTATCATCTATTTTATCTTTACTTAATTTAAGCAGCATAAAGTACGGGCTTACACCAGTAATACTTTTAATTTCTAAAGTATCTCGACAATATAGATTGAGTAATCTTTCAAAAGTTCGATAAGCTACCGTTCCCGTCCAAGGTAAGATGCAACAAATATTGCTTTTTATTTGTAAAACATTGAATTGGTTTATTCCCGTAGTTTTCGCCAATTGACGCGCGGTTTTTAATCTTTTTTTAGCGCCAGATTGTAAGTAGCTGTATTCTGTATCTTCTGCTAAAACTTGCTGCATTTTCTGCAAAATTTTTGTATGAATGTTGCTGCTACCACCGCGCCAAGCAATATTTGCGATTCCTTCAACGGGTTTCACCCAAATAGTGTTTGCTTTTGGCTCAATATCAAAGATTTCCCAGTTTCTACCTGCTAAAGTAAAGCGATTTCCTGGAGGTGGCATAATAATACTGCCAATTTCCATAGATTCATCTCTGACTTTATACTCTTTGTTGTCAGTAAATACGGCGTAGAACTGGAAAGAGTTAACAATTTTCTCGCCTTTTACCCCAATAATTAAATTACCTTGTTCTGTTTGCTGTAAATGGTCAATTTCTAATAAATGATTTAATAATAGGCGAAAATCATCGGTAGAAATAGCTGTAAAACTTGGCAATTTTAAAACTTGTGCTGCTAACGCCGCCGGAGAAAGTTCGCCCATTGCCGCTAAAATACTCATAGTTTGGTGATATAGCAAGCTCATCGGGTACTGTAGCGGACGGATGGGTTCAATCCAGCGTTCTTCGAGGTAAAGTTGGATAATTGCGATCGCCTGCAACAATTGCCAAGGAATTTGATCAGGTAAAGCGGATTCCCCAGAAAGCTCTTTTTCTGTACACACAAACCCCATTTCGGAGGGTTCTCCGCGCCTTCCCGAACGTCCTAACCTTTGCAAAAAGCTCGATACTGATATTGGTGCGTCTAGTTGCATAACGCGCTCTAATTGACCGATATCTATGCCCAATTCTAGAGTAACAGTTGCTGCGGTTACTGCTGAAGATGTGCGATCGCGCATTGCCAATTCCGCGTCTTGGCGCAATTTAGTTGAAATACTCCCATGATGAACATGATAAATGTCTGGAAACCCAACATTTGCAGCTATTTGGCGCAAGTTAGAAATAACTGATTCTGTTTCAGCGCGGTTATTGGCAAATATCAGACAGTTACGAGACTTGGTACGCTCAAAAATGTATTGATAGTAAGGATTTGTAAGAGATTCTTCCTCTTTATCTGACGTATAAAAATGCTCTACAGCCAAATGTAACTTTCTTTGTCCATTTTGGATATCTGAAGTGATAACTTCTCGATTAGTTCCAGCTTGCAACCACTTGGCGGCGGAAGTATAGTCGCCTAGAGTTGCAGATAAGCCAATCCGACGCGGTGGAATGGGAATAAATTTAGATAACCGTGCTAATTGACAAAGAATTTGACCACCACGTTCAGAACTCATAAAAGCATGAACTTCATCAATAATAATAAATTTCAATTCACCAAATAAACGATTTAGTTGACTATATTTATCTATTAACAAGCTTTCTAAAGATTCGGGCGTAATTTGCAATACACCTTTAGGGTCTTTTAATAGCATTTGTTTACGACTTTGTGCAACATCACCGTGCCAATGACAAACCGGAATATCTGCTTCTTTTAATAAGTCATTTAACCTGACAAATTGATCGTTAATTAATGCTTTTATCGGACTAATGTATAATACGCCAATCGTATTTGTTTGGTTTTGCTGCATTAAAGTCAAAACTGGCAAAAAAGCCGCTTCAGTCTTTCCTGAAGCCGTACCCGCAGCTAGTAATACATGAGCATCTGTGTCAAAAATTGCTTGACAAGCTTCTATTTGAATCGGACGCAATTCCGTCCAATTGTGAGTGTAAATATATTCTTGAATAAACGGTGCAAGTCTAGAAAATGTGGAATCGCTCATAAAGTAAATTCAGCAAACTCGCTATTATCGATGTGGGTGCTTTTATTATTAGTAGTAAGGGAAAAACCAGAACTATGCAGTAATTTATTTATAGTCAAATCTGGGTGCTGCTGTAAAATATTTAAAACACTCACAAAATCGCGTACTATTTCGCCAGGAGTTAGCAAAGCATTTGCACCTAAACGTTTAATAACTTCTTGCATAAACATTTTTAATTCATCATTTGTTAAGGTTTTTTCTGTGCTGTAATGAACCGCATGAATATTAGTTAATCGCTGGAAAAGCGACAATATTTCGGATTCTGTTAACGCTTCTAACTGAAAAACTGGGCTAGAAGTATCTTGGAAACCTTTGGTAAAACGGCTTTTTGTCGTGCGTCGCTTCCAAGCTAAATCATTAAAAAGACCGCGCTTTGAATCTTCTAAAAAGTTAGGAGTTCCGCCGATATAAATGCCTAAATGTTCGGCTTTACCTTGCATAATGTCATTAAATATTGCCAGCAACTTATCATAATTATTTTGCCGTGATATAGTATGACTTATTTTGTATAAATGTACGGCTTCATCTAATAAAATTATTAATCCCTTATAACCAATATCGGCAACAAATTTAGCTAATATTTTGATGTAGTCGTACCAGCTATCATCTTCAATAATATCTCTAACTCCTAAAGCTGATTTTGCCTCAATTTTATTAGCAAAATCAGCTTTTAACCAACGTAAAGCGGCGGTTTTTTTAGTATTGTCATCCGCACGATAGCCACGCCAATAAGTAGTAATAACTGTCGCAAAAGCAAAGCCATGAACCAAACCTTCAGTTTCTTTGATTGCTTCTAGTATTTTTGTTTCTACTTTGTCATCAAACCCTTCATCATTAGGACGCATCCCTGTAGCTTGAGCAACTTGATTTTGAATGCTATTAATCCATCCTTCAAGTATTGGTGTTAAAGCACTACCATCAGGACGAATTTTAGTAGAAAGATTCTGCATTAATTCTCGATAGGTTGCTACTCCATGTCCACTGGTTCCCACCAAACGCCGCTCTGGCGATAAGTCTGCATCAGCAACTACAAACCCTTGCTCCATTGCGTAGTTACGAATTAGTTGCAAAATAAAACTTTTACCCGCGCCATAACGTCCGACAATAAACCGAAATGCACCGCCACCTTCCCCAATATTATCTAAGTCTTGTAATAGGGCTGTGACTTCCTTTTCTCTACCTACAGCAATATGTTCTAAACCAACTCTTGGTACTACTCCCGCACCTAAAGAATTGATTAAAGCTGTAGTGACTCTTTTCGGTATTTTAATAGACATTTATAGCGTTTTATTTAAGTTTATTATTTTGTTTAGTAGTAGTAAATATTCTTCCATAATTCCTAAAGGTATAGAATCGCTCCCTGGCTCGATTAATAAATCTCCTATAGTATCTAACGCACATTCATTTATAGAATCAATTAATAACTCCGGCATGGTTATATTATCGTCAGCAATTTTTTTAATAGTTGCACTAGGATCGCTTTGCTGTATAATTGCTTCGATTACTTGCATTTCTGATTGACTAATATGAGAGATGAAATTCTGCCATTCTTCAGGGATTTTGTCGGCGGTTTTTTCGGAAGATAAATGTTTTCTTTGCGCGATAAGTTGATTTGATTGTTGCTTTATTTTATCATTTTCAGCTTGCTGTTCTAATAATTCTTGATTTAGTAAGCTGAGATGAATTTGAGTAGTAGCTTTTTGCTTTGCTATTGCATCTAAAGATTCACTATATTCTGCTTGCTGTTTTTCCAATTGCTGAATCTCAGTTTGCAACTGGTGAGATTTTTCTTCTAACTGTGGTTTGAGGCGATTGAGCAGCATTACACCGTCTTCTAGCTCTTGCTTTTGAATGTGTAAGTGAGTAACTTGGCTACGCAAATCTTGTAACTGATTCTCAAATAAGTAAAATTCCGCCTCTGTATCGTGCTTTAATTTTTTAAGCGATCGCACGGATTGATCTATTTCGCCTTTGTATTGCTCTAAGCCTTGAACTTGCGCCTGTAATTCTTGCAATGTAGTCTCTAGACTATGTTTTTGTTGAACTAATAAATCTAATTCTTGAGTAACTTGTTGCTGATAATAGCGTTGTTCGGTAGTGCGCTCAGATAATTGGCGCAATTGAACTTGGAGAAAGTTAATGTTAGTTTCAGTTTGTTGCCTTTGCTCTGAAATCACCCGCAAAGACTGATTTAATTGTGATTGCCACTTTTCTAGCGTATAAATCTCTGCTTGTAAATCATTGAGAATCAGCTTTTGTTGATTTCGCTGTTTGAGATTTACCGCAGCTATTCCCAAAAATGTAGCAGGTATAGTAATTAAACCTGTTTTTAGAGCCATTCCTACATTTTGGCTGACAATTAAGCTTAGGACTAAGCTGGCACTAAAGACAACCGAACCCAGAAGCAACCGATTGTTTACCATAGCTGATAACAGTAAAGAAAATACAGGCGAGGCGCGGGATAAAGTATTGTACTACTACGTGCGAGTTTTGCTAAAATAATTACCGCGATTATAAGCATTATCTAAATAATTCTTCTACTTAGTTGCTAAATCTGCTTGCATAAAGTCAATAAACTGTCGTGCAGTCCTTCCCGAACGCCCATTATGACGAGTAGCCCATTGCAAAGCCTGATATTCTAAGTCTTGCTGGCTAAGAGTAATATTAGCTTGGGCGGCTAAGTGACGAACAATTTTTAAATAGGTTTTTTGGTCGGCGCTCTCAAAAGTTATAGTTAAACCAAAGCGATCGCTAAAAGATAGTTTTTCTTGTACTGTATCCCAAGTATGGATTTCTTCGCTATTACTGGGACTTGGGCGATCGTCAAAAAATTCTTTAATTAAGTGTCGCCGATTAGAAGTAGCATAGACCACTACATTTTGGGGGCGGGCGGTTAAATTGCCCTCCAGTACCACTTTAAGAGCCTTAAAAGCATCATCATCTTCCTCAAACGATAAATCGTCCACAAAGATAATGAACTTCTGTACAGCGCCGCGCAACTGCTCCAAAATGGTAGGTAAGGCTTGCAAGTCCGATTTAGCAACTTCAATTATCCGCAATTGGCGACTTTGATATTCATGCAGCAATCCTTTAACTAAGGAAGATTTACCCGAACCGCGACTACCGTATAGTAATACGTGCAAAGCTGGATAACCTGCAAGTAAAAACTCTGTATTTTTAATTAAAGTATCGCGCTGGTACTCGTAACCCGCCAGTTGATTTACTTGCACGGGATCGGGAGTATTTATACCCACAAGTTGCCCTGATTGCCAGCGTAAAGCCTGGTATTGAGCAAATAAACCCGTACCATACTGCTGATAATACGCGGCTAAATCTTCTA
>JACCVJ010000053.1 GCA_013698215.1 Tatlockia sp.
CGCGCTAGAGTTAGCAGCTTTGTAGTGTGAATTTTCCAAGTATAGGTAGTATCAACTCGGTCAATACCTCGTGTCGAAATTTCATACCAGTAATTGGGGTTTTGTTCGCACTTAGTTACAAACTCAACAATTTTTTCGGCGGTTTCTTCTAGATTTGTGGGGTTAATATAAAAGCCATTAACTTTATTTTGAATAATCTCCAGTGGCCCACCAAATTGAGTAGCAAAAGTTGGCAATCCTGAAATCATTGCTTCCAAAACTGTCAATCCAAAGGCTTCAAATAACGCTGGTTGAACAAAAATTCCTTGATGGTCAGCTATTACTCGATAAATTTCTCCCGACTGAGACTTAGTAAGACGTACCCCCAGCCAACGAATTTTGCCATATAAATTGTACTGATCAATAACTCGATATAGCTTTTCTATTTCGTCTCGTTCTTCATTGTCTCCCGATTCTTCTACGCGCAATTTACCCGCAACTAAAATCAAATTGCAATGCTCTTGCAAAGCTGGGCTTTTACCAAAACATTCGGCTAATCCCGTCATGTTTTTAATTCGATCAAGCCGCGCCATAGAAAAGATTGGGCGTTTAGTTGGGTCGTCAAGCGTACCAAATATTTGAGTAGGATCTTCTAAAGTAAAAAGCAATTCTTCTAACTGAGTGCGATCTCCAATTATTCGATCTTCTGTCCGCGAGTAAGGAAAATAAGCCTTTTCATTTACTCCTGGCGGTACAACATTAAACTTAGGACTAAATAATTCAACGCCACTTACTACATGATACAGTTCTGGCATAGTAAAGCATTGATAAGACTCGTATTGTCCGATACTATCTGGCGTTCCGACAATCTCTTGGTAAGTGCTACTAATAATAAAAGTAGCGGCATTCATTGCAATCAAATCAGCAGTAAACTGTAAAGAAAAATGATATTTATCATCTAATTCTTGCCAGTAAAGATTGCTAAACAAGTATTTCGATTTCTCCAAAGCATGAGCAATATTACACTGGGTTACTTTCAATCGCCGTGATAATAAAAATGCGACTAAGTTACCGTCAGAATAGTTACCAACAATCAAATCAGGCGTACCTTGAAATTCTGCTAATAGCTCTCTTTCTGCGTCTATTGCGTAGGTTTCTAAATAGGGCCAAAATTCAAACCGAGAGATCCAATTTTGCGTCATGTTGGGATTAAATTCCCGTAAAGGTACGCGCAAAATCCAAGCATTATCGGTATCGTGGACTTTTTCTAAACGTTGGTTGCAAAGCGTACCATCGCTATTAGGAATTAGGCGCGTTAAAATGATTACTTTGGGTTTGACTCCGAGTATATCTAGCCCTGCTAAAGTTACATCTTCTTGCAGTTGTTTTTCTAAGCTTTTTGCTTGGTCGAGAACGTAAACTACCTGACCCCCCGTATCTGGTCGTCCCAAAACTCCCTCTTGACCAAACCAGCCATGAGGAGACACTAAGACGATTCTAAAAACCATCGGAATCCGCGAAATAAAGGCTTCTAAGGTTTGGTGATCGGGAGAATCGATTAATTCATCCAAAATTTCTAAAGTCTCTTTAACGCGCCCCGCCGTGTTTCCCCAGCCAGCTTCTAAACCCATCAATTGCAACACAAAACGGAATTTTTCGTAGGGTTCTTCAGTATCAAGTTCCGCTACAAAAGTCAAGGCTTTTTTGATCTTTTCTGATAGTTGCTGCTGAGATTGAATTCTTCCATTAATCAATAATGGTGTGTGATCGTACTTGTGCAAACGCAGGAAATCAAATAAACTTTCTAGCCATTGCTTGGGATCTTGAAAAAGTTTGCTAGATAAATAGCGATTGAGAAACTCTACACCTTTGCCAATGTTTTTAGGGTCGCGGATTGTGGGGGTATAGTCGTAAAAAGGCTGAAAATCTACCTCTAAGATATCGCCTTCGTTGGGGTGGTAGTGGTTGACAAAGCGATCGCGCACATCTAGCAATTCTTGAACATTTAACGGCTCAACATTCAATTCTTCGGTGATTCTGTAAACTTCTTGACTAGCAATTTTTGAGCG
>JACCVJ010000059.1 GCA_013698215.1 Tatlockia sp.
ACAAAGGCATCATCCCTGTGAAAAATATTTAAGCGATTATTATGAGTGCTAGACAATTTGACAATCTCTGTAAATATCTCTCCGAAAAATATCCTGACAGTTTTGCTAGTTGGTTATTAGGTAAACCAATTACGGTGGGAGAAGTTATTAAAAGCGAACTAAGTATCGAACCAATCCGTGCAGACTCCGTAACTTTTCTTCGCACCCAAGAAAGAATTTTACATATAGAGTTTCAAGTGGAAGTCGATACCAACCCGCCACTACCATTGCGAATGTTAGATTATTGGGTAAGATTGCACCGTCGTTATCGTCTATTTGTTACGCAAGTTGTAATTTTGCTCAAACAACCTGCAAAAGCAACGGTTATCGAAACAGAGTTTAACTTAGAAAATACTAGACACAGCTATCAGGTGGTGCGAATGTGGGAACAAGATCCAGCGCTTTTCCTTGAAGACACAGCACTCCTTCCCTTAGCTACCTTAACAGCTACCCAAGAACCAGAAAAATTATTAACCCAAATTTCGCAGCAAATCAGTAACATAGAGTCATTAGGGCAACGACAAGAGGTAGCTATCTGCACTCAGTTATTAGCAGGCTTAAAGTTTAAGAAAAATTTGATTCGTCAATTCTTCAGAGAGGAAATTATGCAAGAATCAGTCATTTATCAAGATATTCTCCAAAAAGGCTTACAGCAAGGCTTAAAGCAAGGTGAATTAGCTGTAGTTATCCGGCTACTCACACGCCGGATTGGTACGGTTCCCGATCAAGTGCGATCGCAAATTCAAGCTTTACCGCGCCCCCAATTAGAAAACTTGGCGGAAGCTTTGTTGGATTTTACAAATGTCAATGACTTAGTAGCCTGGTTAGAAGCTGAGAAAGAAAACTAAAGTGCGATCGCTATAGTATTTTCTATCTCTTTTTTGGGAATCCTAATGTATGGCAATCATTTGAACATAGATTTAGGACAATATGACTCAAGGTGGAAGAGCAGTTTCTTCGGGAAACGTACTAGAAAGCGCTATTGAAGGAGCATTAGTAGGGCATGGATATAGTTTAGTAGGGCTAGGGCTTAACATACCAAAAAGGCAGCGCTTGGGACTTCTTTTAAGCTGCAATAACTTACAAAAAAGATATGCTAGACAGGTATATATAGGGCAAGGTATTTATGACACAGATATTTATGTAGATTTTTATGTTATTGGTTCTTCTTCAGTCAGTCCTGGTTTAATCATTGAGTGTAAATGGCAGCAAACTGGTGGTTCAGTGGACGAAAAGTTACCCTACCTTAACTTGAATATTCAGTATTGCTATCCTGTACCAACTATCGTTTTAATTGATGGCGGCGGAATGAAACCAAAAGCAGTAACTTGGTTATCTAGACAAACTGCTTTAAATCAAAATTTATTAGCAGTCCATGATATAAGTTCTTTTATTAAATGGTCTAATAATAATTTTTAATAGGACGTAATTAATAATTCAGTCATTTTACCTCTTTTTTCCGCTTTAGAATTTATTGCTCTTGATGCCGATATCTCGTAAATATTAAAATCAGTATAAAGTTCTCGAACAAAAGCACAATCAGAGTTAGATAGCATAACTTTTACTCCTCGATTAGCAAGTCTAGCAAAGGTGTCTCTCAGCTTGATTTGCTCGGTATCCTTGAACACATAGCGGCTGTAATTTGTAAAATTGCTGGTAGAACTTAGAGGATAATAAGGCGGATCGAAATAAACAAAATCCTGCTCATTTTTAGAGTTAATTTCATCATAGGAGTTTAACGAAACTGCGGCAGATTGTAGAGCTACAGACACCAAACGAAGCAAATCTTCATTGCAAATTGTGGGATTTTTATACTTGCCCATTGGTACATTAAATAATCCTCGCAAATTCTCCCTATATAGCCCATTAAAACAAGTTTTGTTCAAATAAATAAGCCGTGCGGCTCTTTCAATATCTGAGCCTCCAGACTGACTTCGTATTTTATAATAATAATCTCGGTTGTGTTGCAATTGATGAATTTTCAATAGTGAAATCAACGGCTCAACATTATTTTTGATACAACAGTAGGTATTAATTAATTCAGGATTAATATCAGAGATAAATTTATTAGCATCAGGTTTAACACCGCAAAGATAAAAGAATACTGCACCCCCACCTAAAAAAGGCTCGTAATAATTGGTAAAACTTTGCGGAAAGTAAGGAATATATTGTTCAATTAGTTTACTTTTTCCACCTGCCCATTTTAAAAAAGGGCGATAA
>JACCVJ010000062.1 GCA_013698215.1 Tatlockia sp.
GATGGAGAAATTGTGTCAATGACGGGTGCGTCGATTAACCATAATCAAATTGCGGGAAATGTCTACGCTTTTTTGAAATTCATGCTACGTAAGACAGATATCAAGCCCTACATTGGTGATTTACGGCAATGGATTCCTCAGTATCGGCAGTATACTTATCCAGATGTTTTTTTGATTCAAGGTCAACCCGTTTTTCAAGAGCGACGTACTGATACAGTCACGAATCCTTGCTTAATTGTAGAAGTTTTATCAAAATCTACCAAAGATTATGATCGCACCGATAAGTTTCGTTATTACCGCTCTATTGCTGAACTTCAAGAATACATACTAATTAACCAGTACAAAATAGAAATTGAGCATTATACAAAAGCTCAGGAGAACTCCTGGCTGTTTCGAGCTTACGAAGCTAGTACAGACAAGATAGTTTTTACTTCGATTAATCTAGAAGTGACCCTTGAAGATATCTATGAAAATGTAGAATTTGATTTAGGCGATCGCAGTCTTACTTAATCGATTTTCTTAATGCGATCGTGTAGTACTTCGGATAATAAAGGGGATAGCTCTTTATTCAACCGTCCGGCTTTGACAAACTCAGCGTAGGTATTTGCTTCAATTGCTAACAGTTCTTCTCGTAGTTGCTCGGTTATAAAGCTTTGAAGGTTGGGATACTCTTGTTGTAACTGGTTAATTTCTATTTTAAGATCTTCAATACCTCCTTTAATTAAGGCTTCTTGATAACGGTAAAATTCTGGATCTATGCCGGGATTCTGGTTTGTTTGCAGGTGTTGTAAGACGCGATCAAGGGCAACTTGGCGCGCCACAAATTCCATATACTGCTGGCGTAAGGGGCGATCGCCCATCAATTTTAGCTTTTGCAGTAATGGTTCGATCGTTAACCCCTGAAATAGCAGCGTAAATAAAACGACCCCAAACACTGTAGCAATAATCTTATCTCGCTCTGGCAGAGAGGCAGGTACGCTCAAGGCTAAAGCAATGGACACAGAACCGCGCAAACCGCCCCACCAAAGTATAGTTTGCTCTGGCAAACTAATTGCAGATTTGACAAAGTAATTGCTGAAACTGCTGAGGGTATAAATGGCGATCGCCCGCGTTAAAATCATGGCGGCGATCGTCACAGCAATAATTCCTATGTTGTCTCCCAGAGTGGAAAAATGAACTTGGTCGCCAATTAGCAAGAACACAATCGAGTTGACGAAAAATGCTAGAAATTCCCAGAATTCGCTCACAATAATCCGAGTCCGGGGATTCATACCGATGCGAGAACCAAAGTTACCCAAAATTAAGCTAGTCGTCACCACCCCAATTACTCCAGAACCGCCCAAATCTTCAATAATCAAGTAAGTACCGTAAGCAGCAACCAAGGTTAACGATTGTTCCACTAAGGGTAAATCAAATCTTTGGGTCAAGTAAGAGATGCCATACCCAATTAATCCGCCCATTGCTACGCCAATGCCCACAACGGTCAAAAATTGCCCAAAAATTGGTTGGAATGCTAATTCTGTCTTTCCTAAAGACAGTGTCACCAAAAAACCAAAGGCAACTACCGCCATCCCATCGTTAAATAAACTTTCGCCTTCCATCAGAGTAGTTAGACGATTTCCTACACCCAATTCTCGAAACAAAGCTGTGACCGAAACTGGATCGGTAGCAGATAGAATAGCCCCAAGAAGTAAAGCCGTATTTAGTGAGAGTCCCGCCAGTTGATTTAGACTAAGTGCCATCCCCACAATCGAAATAACGACTCCCGCGATCGCATAAAGGCAAATCGTGACTAAGTTTTGCTTCAAGTCCGACCATTTTAAATTCCAAGCAGCTTCAAATAGGAGCGGGGGCAGAAAAATTGATAGGATTAATCCAGGGGAAAGTTCTACTAGACGCACATCAGCAAAGGCTAACACTAACCCTACAATTACAAGTAGCAAGGTGTAGGGAATTTTCCGAAACCAGCTAAATATCTGGGGTAGTGTCGCCACGCTTAAAGACACTGACAGTACCAAAAGAAACTGCTTTAAGTTGGTTTCAATTGCTACTTCGCCTATTGCTGACTCAGGTGTCATGTTCTAACTCCTAGTGAACTTCAAAAATTGATTTTACTTAGACTGTTGTTAGATGATAACTACCTGGAGATAGGACTTTAATCCCAAACTCGACTACTTCCGCATTAGCAGCTTGATTGATTACACAGTAACGAATCTTTAGGCTGGGCTATTTTGAGCCATAACGCTGATAAGAGGATTTTTCCGCGATCGC
>JACCVJ010000077.1 GCA_013698215.1 Tatlockia sp.
ACCTCTATCGCCGTATCTTCGCAGATAGAGACAACTTGCAAATGTCTTCCGGTGGCGGCTTGAGTTACCAAACCTTCACCATTTGGGGTGTCATAAATGTTTAAGTCGCTCTGGCAAATATATTCATTTGCGAGAAATTCCTGAAGGGATACCATACAAAGTAATCTTTTGATATCTCAAAACTTTAGCCGATTATTTAAGCACTTTATGACATTTTTCCGCAAAAACGAGCAACTTGAAACTTTAGGCGATCGCATTTTAACCGAAACTTGGGTAGAATTTCCTTCTCTTGCCCGTAATTCTATTGCTTTAACGTGGATTGTTTATGATGCTCCCGTACCCGTTAATACTGGCGGTGCGCTTAGTCCTCTAGCGTTTTGGGGTCATGGGGTGCGCGGTTTTAGCTACCGAGGCGATGAGCGAATTTATCCAGCAAGTGTTGTCAAATTGTTTTATCTGGTTGCTGTTTACGAATGGCTAGATAAACGCATGAGTCAAACTACTAGAGAGTTAGAACGAGCGATTAAAGACATGATCGTTGATTCTAGCAATGATGCTACGAGCTTAGTTGTAGACATTCTTACTGGTACTACAAGCGGCCCGGAGTTACCTCCAGGGCCTTTTGAAACTTGGAAAATGCAGCGTAATATTGTTAACCGCTACTTTCAATCTTTGGGATGGAAGGAGTTGCAGACAATCAATATCAATCAAAAAACTTGGGGTAATGGCCCCTATGGACGTGAAAGAATGTTTGTAGGGGAATTAATGGACAACCGCAATATGCTAACTACAAACGCTACAGCGCGGCTATTGCATAGTATTGTCGGTGGGGTGGCGGTATCCGCTACGCAAAGTCAAGCAATGATGGGGTTACTCAAGCGTAGTCTTACAGAGTTAGGGACGGAAGATGAAAATCAAGTTACAGGTTTTTTAGGCGGTGGTTTGCCTAAGAATGCTCAACTTTGGTCAAAAGCAGGTTGGACTAGCAAAGTGCGTCATGATGCGGCTTATATTGAGATTCCGGGGAAGCAACCTTATTTGTTAGTTGTGTTTGTTGAAGGCGTTGCTAGTCAAGATAAAGCAATATTGCCGTATATTTCGGGGAAAATTGCTGAATATAGCAGTGACTTGGTTTGAAAAATCTGGTTTGTAAGCAAGAGATCCCCCCTAACCCCCCTTAAAAAGGGGGAAAAATAAATATCTTTTTTCAATTTCCGCAAGAAACGGGTGGTTTTGAGACTCTGCTATCAATACATTGAGAAGTGCATAGACGAAATATATTTATGACTTCCTTTGTCGAAACTAGCAATTATCAACTTATTGCTAAAGCGATCGCATTTATGGGTGAAAATTATCTGCATCAGCCAGATTTAGCAACGGTTGCAGCCCACGTAAACTTGAGTGAATATCACTTTCAGAAGCTATTTACTAGATGGGCGGGTATTAGTCCCAAGCGTTTCTTGCAATATCTGACGGTAGAATATGCCAAAGCAAAAATTGCTGAAACAAAAAGCTTGTTAAATCTTACTGGCGATGTGGGGTTATCAAGTCCAGGACGTTTGCACGACCTGTTTGTGACGTTGGAAGCAATGTCGCCCGGTGAATTCAAAACAGGCGGTACAGGGTTACAGATTATGTATGGAGTGCATGAAAGTCCTTTTGGTGAATGTTTAATTGCTATGACTGCTCGTGGTATCTGCAATCTACGCTTTTTGGATAATACTTGCCAAGACGTTGAGCAATTTCTGCGCTTAGAGTGGTCAAAGGCTGAGATTGTCCAAGATAGACAAGCAACTAAAGAAATTTGCGATCGCATTTTTGCCCCCATTGCTACCAATCAGCCTTTAGTTCTTTTCGTCAAAGGTACTAATTTTCAAATTCAAGTTTGGCGGGGGTTATTAAGAGTACCGTTTGCAGGACTTGCAACTTACCAAAGTTTAGCAAATGCGATCGGTCGTCCCACCGCCGCTAGAGCCGTTGGTAACGCCTTGGGTAATAATCCTGTTGGCTACTTAATTCCCTGTCATCGAGTAATCCGAGAATCAGGCGAATTGGGTGGTTTTCGTTGGGGATTGGAGCGAAAAAAAGTGTTATTAGGGTGGGAAGCAAGCCAAAATCCGAACCGAGAACAGGAGTATATTTGAGATTAGAAAAAACTGTTGTTAAATCATGGTTTGGAAGATTACTGCTGAGGAGTTATTGGTTAGGTATAAAGCTGGGGAGCGGAACTTCGCTGGGATTGAGTTGATTCAATCTGAGGGTGTCCCCCTTGATAGTTCGATTGACCTCGAAGGCGCTATTTTGAGAGATATCAACTTGCGCGGAGCCTATTTGAGACAAGCTGATCTGACTGAAGCCGATTTGACTGGAGCCGACTTGTTTGGTGCTTTTTTGGAACTCGCTCGGTTGAAACGCGCTATTGTCAAGGATGCTAATTTATATTCCGCCAACTTGAGTTGGTGTAATTTGACTCAAGCCGATTTGAGGGGAACCAACTTGGCTCATATGAACGCTTATCATGCTACCTTCTGTGGAGCTAACATCAGTAGTTTCGAGTTTGCTATTCTGATTAGAACTAACTTCAGAAATGCTTACATCGCTCCAAACATTATTTGGAGTTATGGTAATTTTATTTACAATACCACCATGCCCGATGGCACTGTCAAAAACGGCTACTTTTTTGGGGAATTTTAACTCATTAATAAAATTGGTTCACCTGCATCATCAAGATAGCGATCGCCACAATTAAAAAAGCAATAATCTAACAACTAGGGTAAGTTTTGCTAAATCTGAGTGAAATCTGAAAATATTGATTAGTATACTCTTGATGCTGATAATCAGCTTTGATAGTAGTGATGGAATTGCACATGAACCTGTACGGATTGCTTAAATCCCTTGGCATTGCCAACCCTGGCGGTACAGGGTGGCTGGCGGTAATATTCACTTTCGTAGTAGCTTGGGTGACAACTTACCGTTTTATTCCAGCCGTGCGATCTTTTGCCTTGCGAGTAGGTTGGGCAGATCAGCCTAACGCGCGGAGACTCAACCACGAACCTTTGCCTAATGCTGGCGGATTGGCT
>JACCVJ010000088.1 GCA_013698215.1 Tatlockia sp.
AGTCAATAAAAGCTACAACCACCGTAACGATCGCAATTCCTAAAGTTGCACCAATAAAGGGGACAACTTCTAGTAAGCCAATAACTACGGCAAACAAGAGGAAAAATGGCACTTTTAATAGCCAAAATGCCAAAGATAGAGTAGTTGCCATAAACAAGCCTAGCAACAATTGACCAGAGACAAACCTTTGTAAGTTGCGCCGCAGGGCTTCAGTTAAGCCATTACGAATTTTGGGAGAAAATACCCCCGTAATAGTTAGCCATAGCTTTTCGCCATCAATCAGCATATAGAAAGCGATTACTAGGATTAAAATTAAGTCTAAAACCCAGTTAAAAGTCCCAATAACCAAGCCAAAACCTGTAGATGCGATCGCTTCTGCTTGGGTTTGTACTCGATCTAATAGCTGTGATGCTAGTATTCGCACGTCAAAAGGTAAATTATGCTCTAGACTCCAATCTTGAAAGGCGGTAAGTTGGTCTTGTCCTCCTTCTAGCAAAGAAGGTAAGTTGGTCACAAGTTGCCTAGCTTGGTTAAATACAGGAGGTACGACAGTTAAGGCAATAACTACAATTGATACTGCTGCAAGCAAGTAGACGAGTAGAGATGCCAAACCACGGGGCAAAAAGCGACTTAACGCCGCTACAGCGTAGTTGAGCAAAAAAGCAATTAGTGCAGCCGTAATTAAAATACTCAGCAACTCGCCTACGTATTTTAAAGCGCTAAGTGTCGCCCATCCTGTCGCTAAGATTAGCAGCCAAGTAACTAAAGACTGTTGTAGAGGTGTAAAAGTTCGATTCATAGGAGGGGACACGTAAATAATTTTGAATTAGGCAGTTTTTTGAAATCCACTCAAAATTATTAAGCTTTGGGAGCGTAAGTAGAAGCAACGTACAATTCTTTTAACTGCTTGTCGTCTACACCCGAAGGCGCAGCCGTCAATAAGCAACTAGCTTGCTGAGTTTTGGGAAAAGCAATTACGTCTCTAATTGACTCCTCACCAGCTAATAACATTACTAACCGATCTAAGCCGTAGGCAATACCTCCGTGAGGTGGAGTCCCGTATTCAAAGGCTTCTAGCAAAAAGCCAAATTTACTGTCAGCTTCTTCTTTTGTTAACCCAATGGCTGCAAATACTTGTTCTTGAATTTCTTTTTTATAAATCCGCAAACTACCACCGCCAATTTCAAAGCCGTTGAATATCAAGTCGTAAGCTTGCGCTCTGGCGGTTTTAAGATCGTGCAAATCGTCAGGATGGGGGGCAGTAAAGGGGTGATGTAGGGCTTCTAAACGCTGCTCGCTCCCATTCCATTCAAACATCGGGAAATCTGTCACCCACAGCAAGTTAATTTTGTCAGCATCGATTAAATTTAACTCCAGAGCGATCGCACTTCTCAAGCGATCGAGGGTTTTGTTGACGATTTCGACTTTATCTGCCGCAAATAGCATCAAATCACCAGCTTTTGCCCCTGTACGGCTAAGTAATTCTTGTTTTTGCTCTGGGCTTAAATTGTCTTTAATCGCTCCAATCGTATCAATATCGCCATCATCGCGCACCCGAATGTAAGCTAAACCTTTTGCCCCCGCAACACTAGCTTCTTTAAATAAATCTCCACCGGGCTTAATGCGGACGTTTGAAATTGCATTGTTTCCCCCTGGAATTGGCAACACTTTTACTACACCGCCACTTGCAACCGCGCCGGAAAATACTTTAAATCCCGATGTACTAAATAAGTCCGAAACATTAACAAGTTCTAAACCGTAACGAGTGTCAGGTTTATCGCTCCCGTAGCGTTCCATTGCTTCGGTATAAGTTAGCCTAGGAAAAGGACGAGGTAAATCTACACCTTTAACAGTTTTGAAGATATGACAAACCAAGTCTTCATTCAAGTTAATGATATCATCAAGAGCCATAAAGCTCATTTCCATGTCTAATTGCGTAAATTCTGGCTGTCTGTCGGCGCGCAAGTCTTCATCGCGGAAACAACGGGCAATTTGATAATAACGATCCATCCCCGACACCATCAATAATTGCTTAAATAATTGCGGCGATTGAGGTAAAGCAAACCATTCTCCAGGATTGACGCGACTGGGGACTAAATAATCTCTAGCGCCTTCGGGGGTTGAACGAGTCAAAATTGGCGTTTCAACTTCAATAAAATTTTGCTCGTCTTCGAGGTAGCGGCGAATAGCTTTAACGACTTGATGGCGCAATTTCATGTTTCCCGCCATGCGATCGCGTCTCAAATCTAAATAACGATACTTTAGCCGCAAATCTTCTTTTACTGACTCGGTTTCAGAAGTAGCTACTTGAAACGGTAGTTGTTTGCGAACGGCGTTAAGGATTTCTATACTTTCGGCATAGATTTCGATTTCTCCAGTAGCTAGGCGCGGGTTTAAGGATTCTTCGGGGCGCTTAGTGACGATTCCGGTAATTTGGACTACATACTCGTTGCGGAGGGCGTTGGCCCCGTCGTAGGAAGTGGGAGTACGCACAGGATCGCTAACTATTTGTACTACTCCTGTGCGATCGCGCAGATCCAAAAATATCACGCCTCCATGATCGCGGCGACGATCTACCCATCCGTATAGGTTGACGGTTTCTCCAATAGCTTTTTTATCAACTTCGCCGCAATAGTGAGTTCGCATAAGTATATATTTGCTGAAAATGGGATCTATAGAAATTGCAAATTCCCCCATTATCTAGCATTCGTTGCCATCTTGCTGAATCAGAGTGCAAAGAATGTTTTTACACTCTGCTTTTGCCTAAGAATGAGGGCGAGGTGCTGTCAAGACTTCCCAAGCGGCTTTGGCTGCATCTGCTAGGCGATCGCCTATTTCTGATACTTCTTTGGCTACAGAGTTAAAGTTTTTCTCTGCTTCTCTTTGTACTATTTCAAAGGAATGCTCAATGCGATCGCGCTCAATGAGTTTATTTTCCTCAATGGTTGTCCGTGCTTTCTTTACAGCATTCAGATAAGCTTCACGGGTTATGGTTCC
>JACCVJ010000163.1 GCA_013698215.1 Tatlockia sp.
GAAAACATTAATACTAGGGTTTTCTAGATAGTAACGAATAAGTTTTTCAGCACCTTCAATGCTTTGCCAGTCTTGGGCTTCGAGCAAGGTTTTAAACTTGCTATAAGTAGGTAAAAACATTTGTCCCCAACGTGGATGAGATAAAGATGTTACCTGCTCCGTTTTTTTCAATTCGGCTGGCAATTCGATTTTAGGCGCTACCATTTTGCTAGGGCTTTTTTTATCGAACAATTGGGCGACAACTTTCGCATCTGCGCCCGATTCTTTAGCTGCGGCGGTGATTTCGGTTTCATCTATTCCTGCATCTTGGGCTAATTCTGCCAGAGATTTAGTATTATCAATACCTGCATTGCTTAAGCTTTGTTTCATTAGTATGTCTTGAAATTCGGCAACTTTTTTATTAAGCTGATATCCCGGCATTGTCACTTCATCGCTGCCAAAAAAATCGATAAACTGTTGATGATATTCGGCTACAGATTGCCAAGCTTGTTGTAATAATTCTGGCGCATCGCCGTAAAGAGAAGGTTTGTAATTATCTCTAAAGTTGCCAATTGCCACTGCTAATTTTGGCTTACCTAATTTGCCCAATATTGTCCAACTACTATAAAATGTCCAGTAATCGGTAATTGGCGCAATCTGAGTAAGTATAATGTCGCCCTCTTTGCAGCGCAATAACTCTTTAGTAGTTTGAGGATTATTTGGCTTGACAATGTAGTGTTTAGTTGTCAGCCAGTTTTGGAGTTCAAACCCATCGCTTAAAACTTTTACTACCGCAAATAAACCCGCAAAACTACGTCGCCAGTTAATTAATAATGCGCGATCGCTCTTTGTCAATTCTGGCTGGTTATTGATAAATAAATCTATAGGCGTTGTATCGCCAACTTTGCCCTCAATAATAAAAGTATCAACAATTAAGTCATGCTGTTTATCTCCCAGCTTGCGCTGCGACTGCTCGGCAGCATACACTTCTAAAGCTGTTGCTAATTCTCCCTCCGCTTCCAAAACAAAGTCCACTAAGGCTTGTTTGATTTGGTATGACTTTTCTAATATTGCATCCATAACTTATTATTCTCTCTGCACATCACTTCTAGGCTAAAGGGTTTCGCCCAAATAGCTTTAATTAACAATGATTCTCAATAAGTTTCCTTTGTTGACAATCGAGCCATAAATTTATTAGAATTAGCAATTACAAAGCTTTCTTGAGAATGTCGTTATGACTGTTTACACGGCTGGTTCCCTCAAAGCAGAACTCCACGATCGCGGCTGGCGATTAACTCCTCAACGAGAAACTATACTGCACGTTTTTCAAGAACTTCCTGAAGGAGAACATCTCAGCGCCGAGGATCTGTACCATCAACTAGAGACGAAAGATCAAGCAAAAGGTATTAGCCTGTCTACCATCTACCGAACTTTGAAGTTGATGGCGAGGATGGGGATTTTGCGCGAATTAGAGTTAGGCGAAGGGCATAAACATTACGAACTAAACCAACCTTACCCCCATCACCATCATCATTTAATTTGCACTCGATGCAACAAAACTATCGAATTTAAGAACGATTCGATTTTAAAAATAGGTAGTAAAACGGCGGAAAAAGAAGGTTATCACTTATTAGATTGTCAGTTGGCAATTCATGCGGTGTGTCCTACTTGTCAAAGGGCATTGATGCCTTTGTAGTAAGTTTTAGTTTACTCGCTCGGTATTACCTGCTTTTACCCACCCTTGCAACTCACTATCGTCTAAGCGGATTTGCTGCCATTTTTCGTCTTTGCTTTGTTGCAAAACTACGATTTTTTGGTTGTAATCTAGGCTACCAATACGTTCTGCGTCTAAACTGGGTTCGGCGCGGAGACTTAAGCCTTGATTCCATGTAACCCGCGCTGGATAACTACCTGATGCTAAAGGTGAAGGAGAAGGCTTACTTTTAGGAGCATTTTTAGTGGCGAGAGTAGAGGTTTTAGGCTTAGTTATATTTGCAGTTTTTTTAACCGCGCTGCTGTCATTAGCAAAGATTGGTTTAGGTGGAGGAGAGGAGGCGCGGTTGATAAATATTAGTGCTAAAGCCACGCTTCCACTAACTAATAAAGTAATTGCAATTACAAATCCTAAAAATAACTTCACTAAACTTGATGTCCACCTCATTCCCCATACCTCCTAATCAATTACTGCAATTGTCGCCCAATGCGATCGCTTAACGAACTGTGTTTTGATGCTAAACGAGCTTTCCCAGCTTTTGCCCATTCTTGTAAAAATTGAATTTGCTCTGTAGCAGTACGGGCTAAGGGGATAATTTGACTCGCTGCTTCTAAAATGTCATCGCTGGTAAAGTCGCGGTTTTGGCTAAAACCAATGTGCATAGCCTCTACTAAAGTTTGCTCAATTTCCGCGCCCGAAAAGTCGGGAGTTTCGTAAGCTAGGCGCTGGATGTTGTAATTATTTAGGTTAGGCGATCGCAATCTTGATAAATGGACTGTAAAAATTTCTTGTCTTTCTTCTTGACTAGGTAAGCCAACAAAAAATATCTCATCAAACCGACCCTTTCGCAACATTTCCGGCGGTAGCGCCTGAATATCGTTAGCTGTAGCCACAACAAACACTGGGGATGTCTTTTCAGCCAACCAAGTAATAAACGTCCCAAACACGCGGCTAGTAGTGCCAGCATCGCCTTTACTATTTAGTCCTGAAAAGGCTTTATCAATTTCATCAATCCACAAAATGCAAGGGGCGAGGGCTTCAGCAACTTGGATCATTTGCCGGGTGCGAGATTCAGATTCGCCTACCAAACTTGCAAACAAACGCCCCACATCTAGCCTAAGTAAAGGTAAATGCCAATGATGAGCGATCGCCTTAGCTGTAAGGGACTTGCCCGTACCTTGAATTCCTACCAAGAGCAGCCCGCGCGGGTACGGTAAACCGTAAGCTCTAGCTTTTTCGGTAAATCCACCACCACGTCTGAGTAACCAGTCTTTAAGGTTGTCTAATCCGCCGATATCAGAAATCTTTTCAGTAGTGGGGTAAAAGTCTAAAATTTGAGTTTGGCGGATAGTTTGGCGCTTTTCTTCTAACACCAATTCCACATCTTCGGGCTGCAACTGACCGTGAAGAGCGATCGCTCTTGCTAATACGCGGCGAATCCGCTCCATTGACAGCCCTTGACAGGATCTAACTAATTCGTCTAAGAATTTTGGGTCGATTGATTGCCTTGTAGCCAATAATAAGCGCTCAATTTCGACTTTAATTTCTGGCGGCGCGGGTAAAGGAAACTCTAACACCGTCAGCACTTCGCCCAAATCTTCAGGAATGGTAAGTTTCGGCGATAGTATTACTACGTTTTTGGGCTGAGATTTGAGTAACTTTGCTAAATTGCGGAGTTTGCGCGACACCGAAACATCTTCTAAAAAGCGGTGAAAGTCACGCAATACAAAAACGGCGGCGGCGCTGGCGGGGAGCTTTTCGACAAATTCTAAGGCTTGCAAGGGGTTGCGCCGACCAAATCCCGCATCGTTGGGATTTCCCCCGTAGCCGTCTACAAAATCCCAGGTATATACGGTGCGATTACCTTGATTTTGAGATTCTTCTTTAATTACTACTTCTACTCGCTCCTCCTCGTAAGTGGGGATATAAATCAACGGATAACGAGCGCGTAAAAGTAGTTCAAATTCGTTGCGGAAGCTCATTTTAGGGTAGTTGCTTTTTTAATGCTTCCAAAGAAGCCCAACGGCGATCGCTTACTTTGTCTGTCATGCTCGTATCTGTGGCTATTCCCGCACAATCGCTTTTGCATAGCTGTTTTTGGGGCATTTCCAAACACAACTGCTCGTACAACCACTCACCGGGGTTAAAGTAGCCTTGAGGCGGCAGAGATTCAATTAAATCTTCTACAGCAACCTCTTTATCGATCGCACCTTCGTAGGGCAAACTAGCGCTTTCATCTAACCAAATCATTTCTGAGGTATCAATACTCAAGCGATGATTGTATTGCTGCAAACAACGATGACAAGTTAAAGTAACGATTGTTTCGGCTTTACCCGACACCTCTAAATAATTAACTTGATGCTGAACTCTAACCTGACCGCGCACCGGAGTTAAGGTTTCTAAACCAGCGATAAATTCTTCAACTGGTATTACCTCGGTTCTCTCTGGTGCTTTTGTCAGTTGGGGAATGTAAATTGCCTCCATAGGAAGTTTGCCTCACCCTTAATAAACGCTAACTTTGATTGTGGCAAAAATTACAGCTTTTTAGCCAGGATTATCTGCCGCTAGTCGTCTCACGACAAGATGACGATGGGGTTCTTTACCACGACTAAAAGTTTCTAACTCTGGGTACTCTTGCAAAATCGTATGAATTTGCCTGCGTTCGGCGGCAGATAAAGATTTAATTTCTACTTCCTCCTCCGTTGCTCGTACCTGTTCGGCGGCTGATTGTGCGATCGCATTTAGTTCGATTTGCCTTTTAGCTCGGTAGCCGTTCAACTCAACTATATAAAAGCCTTGTGGCTCTGTTTGGTTTAAGTTCAAGGTGGCATTAGCTAGGTATTGAATGCCATCTAATACCGAGCCTTGAGAGCCTGTAAAAGTTGCTACTTGCTCTGTACTCAAACTCTTTTCATCAATTGTCAACCAGTAGCTATCTACTGGTGTTTCTCCTGGTTTGTGTCCGCCCGGATTACTCTCTACTTCTGCTTTCACATCCGCAGGTACTCCAGCTAATTGCAGCAGTGTTTTTAACCACTGCTGACCCCTTACTGCACTATCCATGATTTAACCTGAAGCTTTTTTCTTAGAACGATTTGGCTCAAAAGGCAGTGATTCTCTGTCTTTTGCTTCGGCTACTTTTGCATCTGCTTCAACAATTTTTTGCAGATTTTCCGGCAAAGGTTCGCGCGAGACGATCGCCGTTTGCAAGGTTTGAAATATATTTGCAATCAGCATATACATCAATACTCCCGCCGGAAGTGGGAAAAACAAAAACATTCCCGAAAATATCACTGGTGTGATTTTATTTACGGTTTCTTGCTGAGGATTTCCCCCCGTAGATCCTTGCGCCGATAAAGTTTGACTCAGATACAGACTCAAACCAAAACCAAGAATCATCCCGACAATATCCCAGTGGATTGTCCCATCATCATCAAAAGCGCCGACTCTACCCAAGGCATCAATAAACAAAAAGCCTTTATTGGTGGCAAGTCCTGGAATTGTGCCGACAATTGTGGCTTCTCCAGGCGCGATAGCTTCTATATTGCCATCAGCATCAATTTTTACTCGATCTTCCCCTTTGCTCACTTTTAACGTGGGTACAAGGCTACTATCAGGATGCTCGGCTTCTAGCGCTGTCAAAGTTTTACCTTCGACAGTTTGAAATTCAATCTTTGTCTTTTCACCTACGCCTAAGTTGCTACCCCTAGGTAAAACGGCAATAATCGGCGCGTGGACTGCATCGGCGATGTAAATATTTTGGGGTGGAGTTGTAAAAGCTTGCGGTTGAACGCGCTCAATTTGTTCTTGAGGCACAATTTGCAGGTTGAGGTTGTAATTGATGTCGGAAAATGGCGAACCCCGTAAAGTTGCAAACAGAGCAAATAGTACGGGCATCTGTACCACTACAGGTAAACAGCCAGCTAAAGGATTGCCAAATTCTTTATAGACACCGCTCATTTCTTCTTGCAGTTTGGTCGGATTGTCTTTGTAGCGCTCTTGAAGTTCTTTAACTCGTTTTTGCATCAACGGTTGAGTAACTTTTGTGCGCCGCATATTGCGAATTGATCCAGCGCTTAAAGGATAAAGCGCAAACCGAATTACTAGCGTTAACGCGACAATTGCTAGTCCATAACTTGGCACGATCCCGTAGAAAAAATCTAGGATCGGCAGCATCACGTTGTTAGAGAGAAACCCTATACCAAAATCCATTTATGGGAACTTAACCTAAAATATGTTAATTTGTCTAAATTTAATTTATCCGATACTGGTTGATATTTACGGGTAGCGTTAACCGTATAAGTTTTTTGTAATGATTGGCTGGTAATTTTTTAGCCAATCATAATCAACCAATTTTTAGATTTTATTTATCGGCGGCGGCACTTACTTTAGGATTTTTCAGAGCTACTTTCTCGTTAATATACTCGTAAGTCTCCCGAAACTTGGGTATGGCTCTTAATTCCAAACGGCTACCATCTCTTAGAGTTAGTACCATGTCTCCCCAAGCGCCAAGCCCACGCGGAACTTTTGCTATTTTAACGATTTCTGAATAAATAATATCCGTGCGATCGCGTCCCATCCAACCCCCGGTAATTGTCACCCGGCGGTTTGTAATTCGGTAGCGCAGCCACAAAGCTCGTACAATTGCGCCAACTGTCAAGGGTAATGCTACAATTGTCAACCCCACAATCAAACCAAATATCAATTCTCCTACATGAGGGCCACCCTCGTAGTAAACATCTTCACGAATGCCCATTCATCACCTCTGCTTTCGCCAATAACTGCTCTAATTCTTGCAGAAATTGTTGATAATCGCACTTACTCAAGACAGCTTGGGGTTGTACGACTACAACTAAACTCCATCCCGGCGCTATTTGGGGCAATAATGACCGAAATGCCGCCCGAATTTGCCGTTTAATCCGATTACGTATTACCGCGCGCTTGCTGACTTTGGTACTAATAGAAATTCCAATCCGAGTAGCGCCTGTAATTATTCCCGATGGGGTTTGTAGACGTAAAGCTCTCAAGGTTAAGTGAGAGCTTTTCAGGCGATTTCCTTCCCGAAACAAGGTTTGGAATTCATGCCGATTTTTGAGTCGATTTACTTTTGGTAAAGCCACTTTGAAAATTGGGCTAATTTGCTTTAGGAAACGCTGAGGCGATACCGCCCTTTGCGGCGACGGGCGCTAATTACATTTTGTCCATCTGGGTTACGCATCCGAGCGCGAAAGCCAGAAGTTCTCTTTCTTTTACGAGAAGTACCGCCCAATGTCCGTTTCATTATTTATGCCCTTAAATTTCGTCAAAAAGTCACAATCTAAAATCTTACCACTAAAACGGCTAATATGAAAGTCTAGGTTTTAGTAGTTAACAGTTGCGTTCATTCTCTAAATAAAAACTAATCTAAGATATTTTCCCACTTAAAAAGGGGGGTTTTGAGATATTTTCCCCCTTTTTTAAGGGGAGTCAAAAAGCGGTGTAGCTGAACCTGACCACTTTGTTGACGTGGGTTAGAGGGGATCTCCACTGCTCACAAGTTACAAACCCTCTCTAAGAAATGCTGAGAATCCAAGTACCTACATAACGGAGAAGCGGTACATCGCCAGGAGAAAGAATTTGACAATTAAAGTAGTAAGTACCACCAAATCCAGGATTTTTGACATTAGAAAGCACTAATTCTACCTTGCTACCTGCGGGTACTGGCTCTTGGGGATAAATTTCTAAAGCCCGATTTTCTTTATTCCACACTACTTCTTTTAAAGGTACGGCTTTACCTTTGATGCGAATTTCTACTTTTTTGGTGTCAAAAGTGCCTTTATAGTAATCGGGATAAGAGACAGAAAATTGAGCTACAGCTAACTTTAATTGTTTGGGTGGAATCCGCAAGCGATAACGATCCCAGCCGCCAGCTTGTCCGCCAAAATCTAATCTAAAGGGCAATTGATTCTCACGCTTGACACCACTAAAAATTGTGAATCCTGGTAAACTTTGAGCCGAAATCAGCGCCGGAAACCCAGCAATTATACAACTTGTAACAGCTAAGGCAGAAAGAAAGCGGCGCATAGATTTTTTTTTGGCAAACATTGGTTTAGATTAAGTTTTTGTACTTATAATTTACTACTTGCTTAACCACGTTAGACGGCAAAGTTAATTAAAAAGTGCCTAACGCTAGGTGAAAAGGTAGCCAGCTTCAGGTTGTAAGCCTTTAACTTTAAGCGATCGCACTCCAAGAAAATTATCAAAAATTCTAACGACAAAGTTTTCTAAGTTAGATATAGACCTAAAATGAGCAAAATGAGCAACTTTGTTAATATGTGTGTCTAAGGACTATCCCTAAGCTAGTTAGTTAAAGGTAATAAATATAGGCTCTTTATGGATTCCAGGGATCTACCTGAGAAGGCACTCTAATAGAGATGGCAACAGGGTTTTACCCCGTTTTCTGACATTGTGAACGAACTCAAAGAAACCCAGATAAAGCGGCAGTTTATCTTGAGAAATCCCGCGATGTGGTCGCAACCAAGAGCGT
>JACCVJ010000251.1 GCA_013698215.1 Tatlockia sp.
AATATTTCGGATTTTAGCTGAACGTTACCGCAACAGACGTAGACGCTTTGGATTGCGCTTCAATTTAATTGCTGCAATTATCAACTTTGAACTTGCCCTTACTTCATGATTCACGCAAGAAGTCTACTTTAGAGGTAATACCGTCATAGAGCTTGCTATGTCGGGTGAGATTGAGATGTCACCATCCCGCACTCCCCTAAGAACGCAGCATGAGAGTTTCCAACTCACTGCGCTCAAGCCTTATTTCAAGCGATAGTCTTGGATTTTGTATGTTCCTGAATATGACACGCTCGGTGCAGGTGCTGAAGGTTTTCGACCGAATTATCTCCACCTTGCGCGACAGGAACTATGTGATGGGTGTCTAACTCCTCTCCGTTGAATAAAGGTTCACCACAGATTGGACAAAACCATTTCTGGTTTTGGGCTATCCTATAGTTGCGCGAGTTGCGCTCCCAATAGCTTTTACCATATTTCTGGTGGCGTTTGTCCCAGTACTCTTTCAGTGAGGGGTCATCTGGCGATGCATTACCTTGAACCTTTACATGACGTTCAATAGGCGTGTACGCTATCGGGTATAGGATTAACTCCTGATTATTCCCTTGGCGGTCGCTAGTAGCGAACGTCCATTTATTGCCATTTATGGTTTTGAAGTAACGCTTTCGTACCCATTTTGTGTTTTTGTTGGGGTGTCTACGCTTCGCCCAACGCCAAAGGTATTCCCATACTCTATGGGAAATGTAGCTAAAGGTTTCTCTACTGACTACCCCTTTGTAGTAATTAGCAAAACCTCGGAGAATCGGATTTAATTTCTTAATAACAACTTCTTGCTCTACCCCATTCATGGCTTTTACTTCAGTTCCAATTCGCTTACAAAAATCTAGGACTTTCTGCTTCGATGGTTTGATTAAAAGCTTGCCATTATAGTGGCGATGATTGCAGCCAAGGAAGTCGAATCCTTCTTCCGTTGACGTGATTAGCGTCTTCTCCGCGCTGAGTTCTAGTCCTCTTAATGACAACCATTGCTTAATCTGGAATTGGGCGATTTCGAGACTATCCCTATCTCTAGCTGTGACTGTAAAATCATCAGCATATCTCACCACGCCAAGTTTTGAATTGGTGGATTTTATATAATTTTCTAATCCATGCAATCCGATATTGGCTAGGAGAGGTGAAATAACCCCTCCCTGTGGTGTACCCATCTTTGTCGGGTTGAATTTCCCTTCAAAGATAAATCCAGCTTTTAACCATCCTATGATTAAGTCCCTTTTTGGAAAGTTTCCTAATTGTTTGAGGATAGATTCATGGGCGATGTTATCGAAAAATCCCTTAATGTCAGCTTCTAGTACCCAAGTATGTTTGCCGTTGGAATTTAACCTTACATAGTTTTGTCCAATTGCATCTTGACAACTCTTTCCACATCTAAATCCGTAGGAGTTAGGTTCAAATATGGCTTCCCATTCTGGTTCTAGTGATTCTTTTATTATCGCCTGTTCGATTCTGTCACGCACGGCTGGGATACCTAGCGGTCGTTTTTTGCCGTTAGCTTTGGGAATCATTACCCGTTTGGTCGGGTCTTGATTACCTCCACTCCAGTGGTTTACCAGAATTACTCTTTGCTGTGGGGTATTGATAACTTCTTTATCAATTCCTGCCGTTGCTTTTCCTTTATTAGTTTGAGTAATACGTCGAACGCTTAATAATAAGTTTGCATAGCTTCTTTGCATTAACTTCTGCAAGCTCCGTAGCCTTTTGAAGTTACCAAGTTTTCTCGCGAGAAAGATTCTTTGACGTAGATTCTTAACCGCTCTATTGACTTTACGCCAGTTAATCTGGCTCCAATCTTCTAGCGGTTCTTTTAGTCCGTTTGTTGGTTTTGACACCGACATCTAACTTGTCCTCAAATACAGTTTCTTGGTTTGGTTTCTTTCTCATAAGACCCAGAGTAAGTCTGCTATTCCTTTCGGTCAGAGGCAAATCTTGAACCTCTATCTCATCTATTACAGATGAGCCTTCGCTTTTTACTCCATCCTTTATCCTCCAGAGAGTTCTACCTTCCTTACGGTTGGCTTACTAGAGATATTCGACCTTCTCTAGACTCTGTAGGATTTACCCTGTTGTATCATTTAGTGTTACGTTCTCTGTTAGATGCTATTTATTCTGTGATAGGGATTGTATTCACACGTCTTAATGAAACGCAAGCATTAAAACTTCCTATTTACCTTTTGGTTAGAGTCTATCAGCCTGATTTGACTCCTTTGGAGATCACACAGTTTAAGCAATAGTTCATGTTAATTCATCAATGAGAGAACTCCCCTTAGCCTTGATACCGCTTTAGGCTAGTAGCATCAAGTACATTTGTGGTCTGCATTCCGGTTGTTTCATTACTTACTCGACCGTGACCAGACTCATACGAGTCTTTTACATAGGGGTAGAGGGTGTGAATCCTCTGGAGGAGAAGGCTCCTCGGACTAAACGACCAGTTCAGGTCGCGCTACGTTCGCTCCAGTAGGT
>JACCVJ010000261.1 GCA_013698215.1 Tatlockia sp.
AAAAGTTGCCTCTATATTTAGGCTTCTTTGAGTTTGTCTACAACACTCGAAAACGAGGTAAAGCAATACTTCCAGCTCTTCTGGGATGTCTCCTCAAGTAGATCCCTGGAATCCATTAAGAGCCTCCCTTGAATATACAAGCGAGAATTTACGGATAGCTTTACTTAATCTTTATTGTGAAATTTGTTTTTCTAAGTACTTACACGCACCTATTAGGTTTGATAATTTTAGAACTAGGCAAAAAGCTAGATAACAAAACATTAAACAGAACTATTCCTAAAACGTAGTTCTGTGTAGATTCTTACGGCATCTACTTTTTAGGAGCCGCCGCCGCCGCTGCCGCCGCCGCCGCTTCTTCGGGAGTAGCGGGAATTAGCGCTTGCAGTTTGAACGCTGTATTGATGGAAGCTGGAGGTAAGCGCCCCGTAGTAGGATCGACCGGATCTTGCTGCAACGTTGAAGTGTACTCATTAACAATCAACAATGGTTGCAGGCGCTCCATGTTGCGAAATATTGACTGGGTTTGTTCGTAATTTCCAGCAAGGGAAATATTAATTATGCGACGTTTTAATTTGCCGTTTACCTCCGAGCCAAAAGAACCATCGTTGATTATTTCGGCGGATTGATTTACTGGTTCAAATTTTTGTAGTTTAGCTGTCCCACCAGTAGTTGAATTACCTGAATCAACTAGGCGGTTGATGTCTAGCAATAAAGTATCCAAGGTTTTTTCGTTAGCAAATAAGGATAAAATTTCTGTTTGATCTTTTTTTGCTGTGTCTAAAGCCTTTTTTAGTTCTTTTCCTTGCTCAATATTGGCTTGTTTTTGAGTAACTTGCGACTGTTTGAGATCGCGATCTGCGGTTAATTCTCCGTATTTTTGCCATAGGGGCATGACATAGCTATTAGCCAAGTAAGCAGCTAAGGCGAGTAGGGATACAGCGATTAAAATGCCGCTAACTTGTGGTGTTAGTTTGATGCCAAACAAAGAGGGGGCGTTATCTACCGAACCTTGTAATTCTTGCCCTTGGCCGACCGTAATAAAATCATCGCTAAACGTCATTATTGGATAAGTCCTTTTTGTTGCAGTGTCCGAATTCGCGTTACTAGACCTAAAGTACCTTTGCGTTCTAACTCTCTTAATAGCGCAGTTGCACCAGCATCGCTGAAAGTTGATTGAATTGTATAACTTACAACTTGGGGCAACCTACCGCCTCCCCTAGCGCTTGATTGGACGGGGTTTTCAACCAACGTAGCGGTAATTATTCTTGTTTCGGCACTTTGGAGGAAAGAAGATTGCTTGAGAGTCAAAATTAAATCGTTTACATCGTTGAAGGAGCGCGCAAGTCCAGAAATCTCTACCCCACTAACGGGAATCGGAGTCGCCGGGGGAATGGGGACGGCGGCGGGTGTAGCTGCGGGTGTAGCTGCGGGGGTGGCTGCTGGTGTGGCTGCTGGGGTAGCTGCGGGTGTGGCTGCGGGTGCGGTGGCTACCACTGTTTGTGTGGGGACAATTTGCTTGATACTTTGAATTTGGACGGCATTAGCGGGAATGCGATCGCGAATATCCTGCAAAATAGCTGACCACGGCCTAATCTGGTTAAATACCGTAGCTAAGGCTCTATTTTGCCCCTTGATTTGCTCTAGGTCTGTTTTAATCCCTTGAATTTCTTGTTCTTGAATACCCAACGCCGTCAGGGTTTGGTCTAACTGAGCTACTTCTGATGTTAACCTTGAATTTTGGGCTGACAAAATTACAAGTCCCGCTCCTACCAAGGCGCAAGACGCTAACCCTACACCCAACCCTATATAGATAGGGGTCATGTCTCCAGAAAGGTGAGGAACGCTAAAGCTTCTGGAAACGATATCTGCCTTTACTGGCTTGCGACTTTTAACAAAATTTACATCAAGACTATACATCGCTCCAGGCCTCTCTAAGTCCTAATCCAAGTACAATTCCCAATCCCGGTCTTTGAGCTTTGGTAAATTGATCTTCGTTTACTTCTAGGGACAAAGCAGACACTGGATCTATCTGCACTGTTGGTAGGTTTAACTTTTGGCGAAAAAACTCCTCTAGGTTATTAATTCCGCCTCCGGGCCCTGCTAATAAAATTTGCGTAATTTCCAAGTTGTTATTTTGATTGAGATAGAAATCGAGAGAGCGGCGTAATTCATCCGTTAACTCTCCAAGAACTCTTAGTAATGATGTTATACCTGGATTAGTTGATGTAATCGAATCTTCAACGTCATCGCCTTCGGTATAAGGAATAGAAATTGTTTGTAGCATCCGCGTGTCTCTAGTTGCGGGCAATTTTGTCGCTCTTAATAATGCCGCTTGTAACTGGTAAGTTCCAATCGGTACAGTGCGCGAAAACTGCGGCACTCCATCAACAATAATAGCAATTTCTGTATTGTCAAACTCAATATCCACTAATACGGCGGCTTCTTGAGGGGCAAATTGCCGTAGTTGTTCGCGGATAGTCCGAATTAAGGAAAAACTATTAATTTCTAGCACGTCTACTTCCAAACCTGCTTGGGCAAAAGTATCCATGTAAGTATCTGTAATCTCTTTGCGCGTGGCAACTAGCAGCACTTGGACTTTTTCAATGCCATCTTCATCGACGAAGTACCCCAGCTTTTGATAATCAATGTCGGCTTCTTCCCTAGGATAGGGCAAGTACAGCCCAGCTTCGTGATTTAGTACCATTTCTCGTAGTTCGCGATCGTCAAGCTCGGCGGGTAAAGGAATCAGTCTTACTAAAGATTCTCTTCCCGGTACTGCTGTGGCGACGCGCTGGGCTTTGATTTTGCTTTCAGCTAGGGCTGAAGTTATTAATTCTGCCAAGGCGGGTGAATCGACAATTTGACCATCTTGGAATATTCCTTCAGGAACCGGAAAAGATGATAATGCCGTTAGTTTAAACCCCTGACGTTGCTTGCTTAATTGAGCTATATTAATTCTCTCTGGAGCAAGTTCAATCCCAACGCCTACTTTACGTTTTGCCAATAAATTTTTAAAACGATTAACCACAGTTTTGTCAATTGCCTAAAGGTTGATAACTAAACTAGATGAGATATTTATATTAATGTCTTCTCTACGCAAAGGTAACTCAAAAATGTCAAACTGCCTTAATCAATCCATAAGTTCTAACAAATGTCAACAATACAAAGGTTAAAAAATAAAATCAAACCCTGGAAAAAACTCGGAATTTTTGCAATGCTGGGCTTGATGTTAAGCTGGGTTGTTAGTTGTAATACAGGTAATGTTAATACGCAAGCCCCCCAGTCTAGTACCAATAATCCGCCGCTTGAATTTTGGACAATGCAGCTACAACCAGAATTTACAGATTATTTTAAAAACTTAATTAGTACCTTTGAAACAGAGAACCCTAGTATCAAAATTAACTGGGTTGATGTTCCCTGGTCGGCAATGGAAAGCAAAATTTTAACGGCAGTAGCCGCGAAAACTGCACCGGATGTTGTGAATCTTAACCCAGATTTTGCTTCTCAACTCGCAACTCGCAATGCTTGGTTAGACTTGAATGCAAAAGTACCAAAGGAGGTGTTAGGGACGTATCTACCGAATATTTGGCAAGCTAGTAATATAGATGGAAAAAGCTTTGGTATTCCTTGGTATTTAACTACACGCCTAACTATTTACAATACTGAGTTACTTAAGCAAGCAGGGGTAAGTAATCCGCCCACAAGTTATACTCAACTGGCTCAAGTAGCTAAACAACTTAAAGATAAAACTGGTAAATATGCGATGTTTACTACCTTTGTTGCCGAAGATTCTGCTGAAGTATTAGAGTCATTGGTGCAAATGGGGGTAACTTTGGTCGATGACCAAGGAAAAGCAGCCTTTAATACACCAGTGGGAAAAACAGCTTTTGAATACTGGGTAAATCTATATAAAGATGGTTTACTACCAAAAGAAGTATTGACTCAAGGACACAGACATGGTATAGAGATGTATCAATCTGGAGAAGCGGCAATGTTAGCATCGGGAGGAGAATTTTTAACAGCGATCGCAACTAATGCCCCAGCTATTGCCAAAGTATCAGCTACAGCCCCACAAATTACTGGAGAAAATGGGAAAAAAAATGTAGCAGTAATGAATTTAGTGATTCCCCGCGATACCGAACAACCAGATAATGCACTTAAGTTTGCCTTATTTGTCACAAATAATCAAAATCAGCTAAGTTTTGCTAAAGCTGCTAATGTTTTGCCTTCGACAACCGCCGCCTTGGGTGATAGTTACTTTAAAACCGTTGCAGCAAATGGGAGTGCTTTGGAAAAGGCACGGGTAATTAGCGCTGGAGAGTTGCCAAACGCAGAAGTATTAGTTCCGGCGATGAAGAATATCAACGTTTTGCAGAAAGCAATTTATGAAAACTTGCAAGCAGCGATGCTAGGAGAAAAAACTGTAGATCAAGCGGTGGCTGATGCCGCCCAAGAGTGGGATAATCGCGCTTAAATAAGTAAAAATGCTGCACAGTGCGATCG
>JACCVJ010000264.1 GCA_013698215.1 Tatlockia sp.
ATCGCCCAAGCCCAATGTATATGACCTTTGCAAATAGTTAATTGCTTACCATCGCTAACTTGGCAGATATGAATTTTGCCGCCAGTATCGCAAGTGGCGAGTAATTGATTATCAGGGCTAAAAGCAACACAAGTAATGCCGCCAAAAGTTTCCGCAAATACACAGCGATCGATCTCTGCGTGAGTAAAGTTGAATTGATGCAGTGTTACGTTAGGTAAGTAAGCTTGACGAATAGCCAAGTAAGAATAGTCCCTAGCATCACTAAGATCAGTTTGCAGATGCCAATACAAGTTAAGCAAGTTTCCGGCAGCATAACCATTTTGGTAAGCAGCATTGGCGCGCAAAGTCCGCAAAAGTTGGTCGAGATGGGCTTTAAGTAGCTGCTTATTTTCAAGGCTATTTTTTAGCGCTTCCGTCACAGGTTGCAGAATCAGCCGAATTTGCGCTTCGCGGATGTAGTCTTTGGCGGAGGCTTTAATTAAGGCATAGCTATTAAGTAACTGCAATTGGTGATGAGCTATTTCAGTATAAAACTGTTTAACTAAGCGCTCGGTTACATACTCCATAACTAAGGGTTGCTGGGTGCAGCCAAAAGCATTAATTTCAATAAGACTTCGCTTTTGCAAAGATTCCAGCATTTCCATTAGTTCGCGCTGGGGGATTTTGGGAATGATGTCTGCGTATAATTCTTGTAAAGTTACTCGTTCGCGGGCAATTGTCAACCACCGCATTATTTGCGTTTCTACGTCCGACAAGCGATCGCATTGTTGTTCAAGCAAATCCCAGATATCGCCAAAAACAATAGTTCCTTGGTTAAAAAAGGCGCTAATATTGCCGCCAAATAAAGATTTAATTGTGGAAGCGGCAATTTTTAGCGCTAAAGGATTACCAGCATAACGATTACTTAATTCCTTTGCGTCGTCAAATTGCGTTAAACCAACAGATGCCAGAATTATTTGCCCGGTTTCTTGAGCAACTCCCGTAATAAACATCGACTTTACCGGGAGAACTTCACCTTCTCTAGCCGACAATCCAACGGGTTTTTCTCGACTGGTTAACACCAAACAACTTTGATGACGCTCATCAGCAATGCGTCTAATTAGTTGTCCGTACCCTTCATAACCTTGACGATAGTTTCCTCCTCGTTCGCCACTTTGCAAGATTGTTTCAGTATTGTCAAGCACCAATAGACAGCGAGAGGAACTGAGGTATTTAATTAATAGAGAAATTTGCTCGTCAATACTTCCAGGTTTTTCGCCTGCTTGCTGGTTAGAAACAAATAAAATTAAGTCAGATAGCAGCTTTTCAATAGCTGGTGCATTACGCAGACTTCGCCAAATTACAAATTGAAAGTCTGCTTTTACTTGTTCGGCGATTTTCACTGCTAGAGCAGTTTTACCAATTCCGCCCATACCTAAAATTGTAATTAATCGACAGTGATCGCATATCCATTGTTGCAGAGTAGCTAGTTCTAAAAGTCGCCCGTAAAACACCGAAACATCTATCGCCTCTCCCCAATCTTGGCTCAAAGACGCTATGGGAGCAGGATTTATATTTTGTTGAGCCAAACGTTTGATAACTGTCTGACAATTTTGCTTATTTACTTTTTCTCCCAAACTATCAGATAGTAGTAGCCACAATTTATAACCAGTGTCTTTAATATAGCCGCAGTCGTAACCAGAGCTAGTCGCCATTTCTTGATAAGAATGACCTTGATAAGAGCAATCCAGAACAAGGCGTTGCATCTTATTCAATTGTTTGGGTTGTACAACTTGCTCAATAAATGCGATCGCATCTTCAACAGTCATTGGTACAAGGGGGGTAGATTATTTACTCACTACAAAGAGTATTATCTTAATTTCGGAGGCGATCGCGCTTAAATGCCAGATTATTTTAACTTTTCCCTTCAAATCCCAGCAATTCCTGACAAAAAGGTGGAATAGTGCGATCGCATTTAGTTGAATTACTGACTTTTATCTGACTTTTTACCGACCTTTTACCGACTGACAAAGCTTATATGCTGCGATTAAGCTGAGTTCAGATTAATAAATCAAGCGATCAGGCAATGTCAGAGGGAGTTGGAGAACAACCCTTTTTCTGACCTAGAGAGCGATTGGGCTGGGTTATTGATTGATTTAAGGCAAAACAAAGGTTGCTAATGCCTTTCTGTTGTTAAATCAGATGTGTGAGATGACCTAACTAACAAGAGTGTTATCCCGCATTAAGCAGTTGAACAGATAGTTAGTCTGATAAATTTTGGAGAGAGTAAGATGAAGTTTAGTAAGTTATTGGCTTACGGTGCGGTTTCCGTGGTGGTGATGAGTATTGATTCTAGTAAAGCTGTTTTTGCTCAACAAAATAACGGAAGATTTATAAGAAACTCGTTATCTGGACAATGTATTGATGTTGCTGGTGCGCCCGGTACTTCTAATGGTTCTGGATTGCAACTCTGGAACTGCGAATCATCTGGACGCAATAATGATAATGGTTCACCTACCGATCAAACATGGACTTTAACAAGTGATGGTTTTATCAGGAATGCATATTCTAGTAAATGTATTGATGTAAGTGGCGCACCAGGTACTTCTAATGGTTCACCATTAATTCTTTGGGACTGCGAATTATCTGGACGCAACAATGATAATGGTTCACCTACTGATCAACAGTGGCAACTAATAAGTAATGGTTTTATCAGGAACAAACTATCTGGAAAATGCATTGATGTCGCTGGTGCGCCAGGTCAGGACAATGGTACTAAGCTACAGCTTTGGGACTGCGAATTGTCAGGACGGAACAGCGATAACGGTTCTTCCACAGATCAAACCTGGAGTTTTGTTAGTGCATCTATAAGCAGTATTTCTTTCCCAATTACTGGGGAGCGGGATGATGCAGTCGCCAATGGTCGGATGCGTACATCCTTCACATTAAACTCCAATGGCCAAATTACAGCAGTCACAAATACTCGTACTAAAGTAAAACTAGCGGGCTTTACCGGTGGAGCTAGTATTATCCTCCTTAACGACAACAAGCAGCCGATTTGGGCTTCTAGCGTTCATCGCTACGGTGTAGATGGTTGCTTTGTCGGTACATGCAATCGTAACGAGAATTGGAGTGAGTCTGTTCCACCAAACATTTTATCTCAGGTTCGAGGTTATGCAATTCTCCAGCAACATAATCCAAAGTGGTTAAGTCTTGCAGGGCAAAGAGGAGAGCAGTTCTTGCGCTGGCTAAATTCTGATGAGGGCAAAGCAACAGTTTCAACAATTGTGACTATTGCAGCAATGTTATGAGATCAGGCAGCCTAATAAACCCATGTACTAGAAGAATTATCAGCAGGTAGGGTTATTGTTGTGCGCACAGGTTAATTTCTTATTATTACTTAGATGCTTAAAATGATGTTATTAGTAGCATCAAATATAGCCTAACCTGAGTCTTCCTCACGACTTACGCGATCACTTACCGCTTCCTAATATTAAAAGCGATCGCATCTTCCAGTAATTCATCATTAATTTTTGAGAGGTTTTTATG
>JACCVJ010000275.1 GCA_013698215.1 Tatlockia sp.
GTGCGCGAGACTTAAGGCGCTATGAACGGCGGTGCTATCAATTTTATCTATTTGCTCGGAGCCAAGTTGATATATTAGCCTTACTACCGCATCTTCAATAGTATACTTGGCGATCGCTTTCATCAATACCTCGTGAGGTTCGGTAGCCCTAGAAACATCTACTTTGATGGTCTGAAACTTCCGTACTTGCAATGGGCAAAATTCCCACTCTGCTTTACCCTTTTCTAAAGCAACCTTGACATAGCCTTTATCTTCTTTTTCTTCGCTAAAATCAACGCGCTCAATACTACCAGGATAAATTACAGGCGGGTCATTAGATTTATTTAGGTTCTGGTGGCGGTGGACGTGACCTAGCGCCACGTAATCAAAGCAAGGGCGGGTAATTAACGATAAAGGGATAGTAAACCCTTTTCCTACAGCTAACAGGCGTTCAGCACCCAAATTAGCGGTGTCAATCATTAAGTGTCCTAAAAGCACTGTGGGGATTTCGGGATCTAAACGGCGAACTTCTCCTTCCATTGCCGTCCGCAGGCGATCAATTAACATATCGTTGATATCGGTAATTGATAAACCTTCGGTTTCCGGGCGTGTTAGCAAGGTTGAACGAGTTAGCCAAGGAAGGGTAACTACTTGAATTGCACCATTACGAGTTTGGATGTGGTGGGTTGTTAATCTGTCTCCTACTACAAATCCCGGTACGCCCAAGGTACGATAAATACATAAACTTGCCCCACCCATACCTTGCGAATGCTGGTCATGATTGCCTACTAGCAACACTGTAGGTATTTGGGCATCAACTAAGCGGCGAAATTGAGTAGCAAATTTTTCTTGAACGTAGGGCGGCGGTGTCGCATCGGGAAAAGCATCGCCGCCAAATAATACTAAATCTACTGGCTCGGCTAAGGCATAGTCAATACACTTAGACAATGTGCCGACAAAATCCTCCAAACGTGTATTTAAACCAGTTTCGGGGTTAAGCTTGCCATGAGTAAAGCCGCTTCCCATATGGATATCAGACAGATGGAGGATTTTTAGCATTTATAACTTACCGTACCCAGCGCGAGTTTTTAGAAGCAGAAAATTATTAGATGTGAATACCACATTCAGTTTTGCCCATTCCCCGCCAGCGTCCGGCGCGTTCGTCTTCCCCTTCGCCTACTTGGGTAGTAATAGGTTCATCGCCAATGCTGGGATAACCTTGGTCATGTAAAGGATTGTAGATAACGCCGTGTTCAAATACATACGCCCAGGTTTCTTTGCGCGTCCAACTAGCAATAGGATTGACTTTGAGACGCTGTTTGCCATCTACTTCAAATATTGGCATAACTTGGCGAGTATTTGCTTGATCGCGCCGCCGCCCGGTAATCCACGCCGTTGTATTTAATTCTGCTAATCCCCGTTGTAAGGGTTCAATTTTGGTAATTTGGTGAAATTGGCTGATATCTTTGTCCCACAATGCGTCTCCGTACTTGGCGGCGAAGGCTTGGCGGCTATCAAGGTCAGGCATTTTGTAAGTTTTTAGGTCTAGGTTGTACAACTCTTTAACTTTGCCTACTAACTCTAAAGTTTGGGGAAAGTGGTACAAAGTATCGAGAAATATTACCGGAATTGGGTGTTTGAGATCGCGGTAAAGTATATCGGTAATTGCTATATCGTCTACGTTGAAAGCGCTGGCTTGAACTAATCCTGTGTTTATATTTTCGACACACCAAGCTAAAACATCTCTAGGATGGGCGGTGTCATACTTTTGGTTTAGTTCAGCTAAATCGAACTTGGCGGCTAGGTTAGACGATTCGGTGGAAAGGCTCATAATTATTTTTGTTACTTCTTATTCCAGAATATCGAAATATGCCCCGATCTAGAAAGAGTAGTAGTTTTACAATCGGCTGATAATAATGCAATTAATTATGTACAGTAAACCAGGTTGTCACTTGTGCGAAGGTTTAGAAGAAAAATTACAGCAAATTCGCGCTACTTTAAATTTTGACTTAGAAATTCGTGATATCACAAGTCGCCCCGACTGGTTTAATGTCTATCAATACGAAGTTCCCGTAATTTGTAAGCTGTCTGCGGGAAAGGAACAACTTTTACCGCGTCCTTCGCCTCGCGCTAGTACAATGCAATTGCAACAGATGTTACAGAAATATTTATCAAGTGATGGACAATCAGCGCAATTAGGTGAGGTTTAATTAATATGAAATTAGGCGAATTGTTATCTCAAGTTAGCGATCTTTCCCTGTCGCCCGAACATCCAGCAATAGATAAGGAAGTAAAAGGCTTAACTACTAATTCTCACGCTTGTCAACCGGGAGATTTGTTTATAGGAATGCCCGGAACGCGGGTTGATGGGGGCGAATTTTGGTCAAGCGCGATCGCATCGGGGGCAATTGCAGCTATAGTTTCTACTCAAATTGCTAATGATGCCAATAACCCTGTTTTAATTGGTGCTACAGACATGGTAAAGGCTTGCGCGGCGATCGCGGCGGCTTTTTATGGGCATCCTACCAAACAAATGCAACTTGTCGGCATTACCGGGACTAATGGCAAAACTACCACTACCCATTTAATCGAGTTTTTCTTGACAGAGGCGCATTTATCTACAGCTTTAATGGGTACGCTTTACACTCGTTGGACAGGTTTTGAAAAAACTGCGGCGCATACAACGCCCTTTGCAGTGGAATTACAACAGCAATTTGCCGAAGCCCGTGATGCTGGCTGTAAGTTTGGAGTTATGGAAGTTAGTTCCCACGCTTTGGCGCAAGGAAGGGCAAAAAGCTGCGAGTTTGACGTTGCAGTATTTACTAACTTGACTCAAGATCACCTTGATTATCACAAAGATATGGAGGATTACTTTAAAGCCAAAGCTTTGTTATTTAGTCCCGAATATCTGCAAGGATTAGCGATAATTAATATTGACGATCCAATTAGCGATCGCCTAATTAAGCAAATTCAATC
>JACCVJ010000280.1 GCA_013698215.1 Tatlockia sp.
CAATAAAGTTTTTTAACATTTAGCCAATTTTTAGATTTATTACCTTGGTTATTATAAATAGCAATAAATAATAATCCACCCTTAGCTACTGGGAAACTAGCATTTGCTAAAGCTTGCCACATTGACCCTGTATGATGTAATACACCCCAAGAATAAACGATGTCAAATTGACCTAAAGATTTAACGTAATCTTCATCTAAAACAGAGTTTTGACTAATAGTCCAACTATCGTCATCAGGAAAGTATCTGCGTTTAAGTTCTTGGGTACAAGCAACCGATTGAGGATCGTAATCAAAAGAATGTACTGTTGCGCCTAATTGACGCGCTACTAAAGAAAATAAACCACTACCAGAACCAATATCTAAAAAAGTTTTACCCTCTAAACTTTCGACTTCTAACATTTGTTGTAAAGAAGCTTTTGCTTCAAAGATGCGATCGCTATTTAGTACCAACAAAAAACTCTGCCAATTTTTGCCAAATTCAAAGCGATCGCCTTTTTCTACTTGTCGATCAAAGGTACTAGTCATCCTTTCTCCTGCACAACTTCCGCTAATAATTCTTCCCACATTGGCATAATTTTTTCGATCCCAAACCTGGTAACTATTTCGGTTGCACAGGTTGATAAATCGTGACGTTTTTGTTCATCTAGTATCAAACTTGCCATAGCTGCGCTTAAAGCTGCTACATTTTCGGGCTGCACTAGAATACCATCAATCCCATCTCTAATAATTTCTCTTGGCCCGCTAGGACAATCGGTAGCTATAACTGGCAATCCATGCGCCATTGCTTCGCAGAGGGCATTAGGGAAGCCTTCAAAGCGCGAAGATAGCACAAAGATATCCGCATTGTTAAAAGCAGTCTGGGGCGATTTTACAGTGCCTGGAAACTCCACTCGCTCTTTTAGTTTTAACTTATCGCGCAACGCCTCAAGTTCTGGGCGCAATTCCCCCTCACCGACAATAGTTAATGTCCAATCGGGGTATTGATTGGCGATCTTCGCAAAAGCTTTGAGTAATAAATCGAACCCTTTTTGAGCAGTCAAACGCCCCATTGCTAAAATTACGCGGCGATTTCTAATTGGCGGCGCTTCTAGAGGTGTAGCTACCACCGGATTAGGAATAATGCAGCTAGAAAGTTGCAATTGCTGAGAAAAATAATTAACTGCGCCGGGAGTTTGTACTACTATCTTTGCAGCAAAAGGATACGTCCAGCGCCGCAAGTTATCCCAAATTGAGCCAATCGAATGTAAGGTAGGATCAACTCTTTCCGATACGATAACTTTTAAATCTAGCGATCGCGTAGCAAGTAAAGTTAGTACATTAGCTTGATCGATAAAACTAATTACTACCTCTGGCTTTAATGAAGCGATTTTTCCTAGCAAAGTTTGAATGCGTTGTAAATTATTCCATAAACCTATTACCACGTTAGACGAATCTTGTCTAATATCTAACCCGATAATATTTACCCTTGCGTCGAGTTGATAAAATAACCCTCCATCATCAAAAGTCAGTATAGTAATTTCCCATCCTTTCGCCGCCCAATAGTTAGCCATCAAAGACATTACTCGCTCTGCGCCGCCAACTCCCAAAGATGATATAACTAAAGTTAATCTCATTTTTTAGCCATAAAAAATAAATGTTCTTCGCTGCCGTGTACTCCTAATAGTGACAGAATTTTTTTACCGCAAGAAGTTAAGTTTCCTTTCCAATTTTTTGACCAAATAGGAAAATAAACTATCTTAATACTTTCTACATCAAAAACTCGGTCAAATACTTGACTTAATTTATAGCGCTGAAAAGATTGCAAATGTCCCCAGCGATGAAATACTTTGCCACAACAAGGACAGACTACTTGATTTATTAATAAGTTTTCATTATGGGGTACTGTACCAATTAGCAACCCCCCATCTTTTAGTACCCGTTGAATTTCTAATAATCCGAGCTTAATTTGCTCGTCTGACAAATGTTCTAGAACTTCCGAACAAAATACTACATCAAAAAAAGCATCAGGGTAGGGATTTTTTTCAATGTAGCCAGTTTCGCCGCCAATTCCTAATTCTTTAATTTTAGCGATCGCGCTTTCGCTAGGATCTAAAGTATAAGTATGCCACTGTGCTTGCTGACATCTCTTTTCTAGCCAGCCATCACCAACCCCAATATTAAGAATTGTTGGCTTGCTTTGCTGAAAATGTGTTCTAATTTGCTGAAAAAGATATTGCAATCTTGGCTTTGAAGCGGAAAATACTTCTTTGTTTGTTTCTGCTTCAAAATAATTCCATATTTTATCTTGATTCATTGTCAACTTTAGGAAAATTATATTTTAAGCATAATAATACAAATCCAAATGAACAAGCATGAACGCAACTTGTAGATAGAGCAATTCCTTCTACTCCTAGCCAATCTAAAAAGCTGTAGTTTAACTGAATATTAATTAATAGGTTTAGTGCGGCTGCCCAAATTAAAATGTGATTGAGTCCCATTGAAACTAGCGCCCGAACTACTAAAGTTGCCGCAATGTAAAAAGGTATTTGCAAAGCATAAAATGCTTGAATTCTTCCCACCAATTGACTATCAGCGCTAGAGAATTTTCCTTTCTGCAATAATAGTTCGACTAAAGGCTGAGAAAAAATTATAAATAATATTGTTAAAGGAATAGTGATTATGAAAATTAGCAATATGTAGCGTTTTAACATACTGCGAATTTCAATCCATTGGCGCTCGGCAACCATTTTAGAGAAGTAAGGAATAACTGCTACACTTAATGCCGTCGCCGTTAAATTAATTGGCAGAGCTACAAATTTAGTTCCGTAATTAAGCGCCGCTACACTACCGGGAGACACTAAAGCTGCCATAGATTGATCGACAATAGTTGTACTAAACATTAAAAATGCTCCGGCTAAAGTGGGCAAATATTGTTTACCGCAATAACGTAGATGGCGATCCAAACCATGCCATTTAGGTAATAAAAAAAAGCCTTGTTTTTTAAGGATTATACCCAAAAATATTATTTCAATAACTGCCCCACAAACAAAGCCTAAAGGCAAAGCAAATATACTTAATTGTTTGTAAGCCAATAAAAAAAATATACTAATTATTGGTGTACTAATCGGAGCTATAGCCGCTCCAGCAAAACGCTCTCCAGCATTTAAAATTGCTCCCCAAATAACTGCTACTCCACTAAGCGGTACAATGGGAGAAATTGCAATTAGTATCTGCTTGGTTAAAGCCAACTTTTCTGGGCTAAATCCTTGGGCAATTAAGGGTAAATAAATAGGTGTTGTAAGCACCATTAAAATTGTTGTAATTCCCAGGAAACCTAAGCTTAAAACTACAACACTAGACAACAGCTTTTGAGCAGATTGTAAGCCTTCTTGTTCGCGTACCCGAACAAAAACTGGTATTAACGCCCCATTAAAAGAATCCGCCAAAACAACAATAAGTAGAGAAGGCACTAACCAAGCAATAAAAAAGGCATCTAGCTCGTCTCCCGTACCAAAACGCCAAGCAACTACCAATTCTTTGCCTACCGATGCTACTTTAACTAAAACGGTCATTGAAGCAACCGTAAGGGCGGCGTTAAAAATTTGACCGTTAAAAGAATTTGTAGTTAATTGCTTCCATTTATTTAAAATAAATTGCTCCCTTGCAGTTTTTAATTAATAAATTTTACTGTATGCTATTTTTGTGTGAGGCAATTGAAAAGGAGCGGACGTTACACGATATTAAACTTAAATTAACTAAAGCTGAAGAAGTTTCTTTTTCTGATATTATAAAAGTTTTTATTTTAAACGGAAAATTGATCGGCATCATTACGGCTTTTTTGTCGCCCCTGGTTATTTGGTTATGCCTACAATCACCTAGAGTGTACCAAAAACAGCTAACTGTAGCCGTCAAGCTCAAGTTTTTTCCTGGAGTCCAATCCTCGCCACCTTCACGCCTTAGTCAAGTCGGCATAGTACAATCTTTTTTGTTTTCAAATCCCAATGAAGTTCATGCCTTTGCCTTTGGTTCTCTACAACAAATTAAGCTAGCTCCAACTACTATCAACCCTGTATATACAAACGATCCGCAAAAGATTGATGTGGTATTAAAATCCACTGATGCGGAGGCTTTACGTAGGGCAAGTTTGCAAATTGAAAGTCAACTCCTAAAAAAGTTTCAACTACCAGTTCAGGAAATTTTAGCAGTTAATCGCCAAGCTACCGAGTTAGACATTGAAAAAAACAAGTATCGGCTCAATTAGCCAGCCAGATAAATCAAATTGGCACAGAAAATCTAGTTAAGCAAGCAGCTTTAAAAATACAGCTTTCCCAGCAAAGGAGTATGCTAGCGGCTTTAGAGTTTGATAAAAAGTATCTCCAGCAAAGAGAGCAACAATTACTTGATTTCACTGCTAAACTAATCTCGGTTAAAGTTGTGACCGCATCAGAAATTAAATTAAATCGTTCTCCCCGACAACTAATAGCGATCGCCCTTGTTATTAGTTTCCTCGTTGCGATCCTGGCAACAGCAATTTATCGTCAGTCAAGGCGCGAAAAAGCAGGATCTAATTAAAAACCTCAGGCTAATGAAGATATTTAGCAAATGTGTAAGATAATCCGTCCATGCCCCAGCAAGTTACCTTTCCGTCTTTATATCGACTAGGACAACTAAGCTTAGATAGTTTTATTGCCTGGTTAGCTTGCACTCTCGCCTTTTGGTTGCGGTTTGAAGGCTCAATTCCAGACACTCACCACACCTTAGCTTGGACTTTACCCTTAGTTGCCATTTTTGGGCGCTTATTAATCCAAGCTCTTTTTGGTGTATATCAGCAAGTTTGGCGGTTATTTTGCCCTAAAGATGTTTTGCGGCTATTTTATGCAGCAAGTGTTTACTCGCTGCTGGTGCTAGTAATTACTCGCTTGTTGATTCCGCGCTTTGTGCCTTTTTATGGCATTCCTTTGGGGGTGGCGGCGATAGACTGGAGCAACAGTTTTTTGGGCTTAGTAGCGTTGAGGTGCTTGCGTCGTTGGACGTATCACCATCCGCGAAATTCCTCTCCCCCAGTGCGTCGCTATCCGAAGGAGCGAGTATTACTCGTAGGGGCGGGCATGGCTCAATACTTTTCGGTTAAGCCCAAAACAGGTAGAGTAAAAGTCGTGCCGAAGAGTGTCAGACCATTCAATGCAATTCAAGAAATTTTCGTTGCTCACACAGGGAATTGAATCGGGGGAAGTGCTAA
>JACCVJ010000287.1 GCA_013698215.1 Tatlockia sp.
AAAAAAGTTGCCTCTATATTTAGGCTTCTTTGAGTTTGTCTACAACACTCGAAAACGAGGTAAAGCAATACTTCCAGCTCTTCTGGGATGTCTCCTCAAGTAGATCCCTGGAATCCATTAAGAGCCACTTTTGTATAGCCATACTTACTACTTTGTTCGCACCCGTAAAACTCAAAATATTAAGATGTAGTAAGAGCATGATTGCTAGTTTGTTCTTCGTATTATTAAGCTGCCTCAAGTGCGGTGATTTCTGCTTCCAGAGATGCGATCGCATTATCAAAATCACTAACGTTCGCCGTTTTTAAACTTGCCAATCTATCAGCCCGTGCCGATTTAAAGCCTGACAATTCCAATTGTTTTGTAGATAATAGCGACGCTCGGTACTCGCGCTCAGTCCGCATTTTTTCATCAACTTCGCGCTGCTTGAGTTGAGCTACCATGTCTTCATGATTTTGCCTCGATCTGCGGCTGGCTTCTATCCTTTCTCGTCGCAAAGCTTCTTTCTCACTCTTGAAAACATCAAATGGCTTGCTTTTCACTAAGAACCGCCCATCATTTTCTAGTAGTTCAGGAACCATTAGCAGCCCAAAATTAAGCAGTGAGTTTCGATTAAGCACTGCCCCGCTGTTAGTTGGTGGGTGAATCGTTGCAAAATCTGTTTCGTATTGCGATGTGATCGCCTTTAACTCGAAGTAGAAACTTTGTAGAGATTCAGCCATTTTTTCAACGTCTGTGAACTTAGCACGCAGTTTTTTCTTCCCTTCCTCGATCCGCTTAAGTCGGTGCTGCTTTAATTCCTGCGCTTCAAGTTCGCCAAGCTGTATTTTTTTCGGCTGGAGGCGGTCGGTTAACTCCGCGATCGCACCCCTAATCCCTTGTACGTCTGCAATCCTTTCAGTGGTAGCTACGGCGGCGCTTCTAAAAGCAGCAGCGATCGCCTCTGGGGAGTTTGATACTGCTTTAGGCGCAATTTGGGAATTGGCACTAAGTTCCTGTTGTAGTTTTTGGATTTCAAACTCGAAAGATTTAATTTCCAACCGTAAATCGTCAATTTGCTGCATCAAATTTCCTCATTAATACTTCTATACTTAACTGACTTCGGCTGAAACCCAGCCTATCAATGCAATACTCATCAAAAGTTTCGTGAGTTTCTCTCCATATCCCCGTTGCCTCAATTTTGGCTAATTCGGCTAAACCCTCTGCAATGCGATCACACGCTAATTTTTCAAGTCAAGTCTGATCGCGCATTTCTGCCTTAGTTAATTTTTTTCTCATTACTGCAAATCCTCCAGTAACTTCAATTCAGACAGAGGAACTAGCGGCGCAATCAAATCCAGTTCGGCATAATCAAAGACAAGCTTTGTAATCAAAAACGGATTCTCGTTGTAGCAGTGACTAGGAGCGTTTTCCCAAAACACGAGATCGCCAACCTTAAAAGGTTCATTCGATGTTAGAGCGCCAACTGTAGACCCATCTGTAGATTCTTGGTCTACAGTTTTAAAATTAGACTCAGTAAGGCTTCCAGCAGAAATGTAGACCTGTAGACTGTGTAGACCCTCATCAACTGTGGACTTATCTATAAACCTAAAATCTCCACTTCCATCTAATTTTTCTTCTTCTCCTCCCAGTAGGTCATTTGATTCTGAAAAGCCAACAATTTGGTCTACAGGTCTACAGTTGTTGTTTGCGAATGCCTCTAACTTATTACCCGAAAGCTTTTCAACGATTAATTCAGGGTCTACAGTTTGGTCTACAGTAGGTCTACAGTTTTGAGGAGCTATTGACTGAAGTGATGATTTATCTGGGGTTTCAGCCTTTTTACTAAGGTCTACAGTTTGGTCTACAGTTTTTGGGATAAATTTAACTTTGTTTCCTTGACCTTCAATCACTCCTAACTCCATTGCTACTAATTCACTAAAATAATCTCGAATTTTTTGGGGATTAGTATTTTTGAGCGCTTTAATAGACTGCTGAACAATCCTTGCTGTGATTGAACCTAGCCCTTGAGCTTTCTCTAAAATTTTTGCAAGGATAGGAGTAAGTTCACCCATAGCTGCTTCACCGTCGCTGTGGATTAGCTGGACTTGTCCTAAATAGAATTCAGCTAACTGCCGGGCTGCTCTTACGCGCTCTAGCGGGATGTGTGGTTCTGGAACTTCACCTGATGCTGTTGCCCAAAGAATATGTAGAATCCCAGCAATTCTAGCTGTGTAACCCTGCATCTTGGCGATCGCTGCTCTCATTCCTTGCTTTGGCTCTTTTAGCTTTCGCTGCTCTAGCTCCCAATGCCACGATTGATATGCTTGTTGACCATCTGAATTAAACTTGTATTGAACTGGAGCGAGATTATCTAACTTTCGGTAAATGCCCTCCAGCAAATCCCCCATTTCAAATTTAGAATCGTCTTCAGGCAGTTTATATAGTCGTAAGGGGGCGTAATACCATAGGAAGCGTCCCCATTCTCCCTGCTCATCTTCTAGATCCCCCATGACTTTACGAAGCTTTCCAGGCTGAATAGCGCCAGCAATTGAACTGGCATCGTGAGAAAGTGACAAGCGCGAACCACTGGCACGGTTTACCTTAATTCCATCACCACTCCACCCGGACAAAACGCCTTCTTTGTCACTGCCTCTACCGCCTTTGTAAGCGCCGTAAGAACCAAATAACCCTGATAATTCATCTTTGCGAATTAATATCCCGTGTTTTGGCTGTTGGTTTTTAACAAGATTTAGAGCTTCACTGGTTATATTATCTACAAAGTATTCTCGTGGAGAACTTGGTGGTTCTGGCTCCTCGCCTTTGTCCTCTGATTTATCGCGCTTCCAAGTCAGTACATCAGCTTTATATTTTTCTTGAGCTAATTTATGGCGGGTTTCCTCCTCGTCTTGAAGTTTTCGCAGGACTTTGGTAATCGCTTTAAATGTTGGTGATTTCCGATTTCCTGACTCGGAAACAATGCCGCTATAAAATATCAGTGGCTCAACAAAATCAATGCACTCCTTAACAATTACGCGGGTTTCTGGGTGCAACAAACTCGCAGACGTAGGCATTAACACTGTAAGCAGTGCTTCGGCATCTACTCCCATCCGAACCGCTAATTGCTCTAAGGGTTTTGCTAAATGAGGGTGAAGATAGTTGGAGATAGTGAGGCGGCGATCGCTAATTTGACGTAACGATTCTAATTGTTCAGTTCGGTCTAATCGACTATCAATTAAGTCAACCTCAAACTCAATTGCTTCGCTAAGTTGTTCAATTTCGCGTAGCTGCCGCCCTGTAGACCTAGCTAACTCAATAAATGCTGCCTTACGCTCAGAAGTTGAATGATTGCGGTTGAGAATCTCTCTAATGCGATCGCTCAATGAAACTGCTGTTACTGTATGAGGAATACCGCTAGTAGATTCGCTGTGCTTGTTGTTACTAATCGCGGAGGCGTTAGTAATGCGATCGCTTCTGAATTGATTAGGCTTAATGTAATTATTCCAATACCAAGCCTTAATGCAAGTTTCGACACCTTCTGCCCTGCAACTAGGCGACGGGTTATCGCTTTGGGCAGACTTCCAGATGCTCTGCATTTCACTCTCACCCCAGCCGTTACTTGGTAGGCAACGATACCCGTAATCAGTGAATAATTGCCACTCGTCACCGTCAAAAATTTGACCTATGCTCCGTAAATAATTAGCACTTCCAATTAAATCACGCGCTAACTTAGCCCCGTTTACATTGCGGTC
>JACCVJ010000299.1 GCA_013698215.1 Tatlockia sp.
AAAAGCTATCAAAACAGAGCCTTAGAAGAATTAATGAATTATGTAAAATCCATAGCAGAAATTGAAACTAATGTAATTTATAGCGATTCCCAAAAGCAAGTCATACATGGGAATAAAGATAAAAACTTTGGCTGTTGATAGCGTTCGCGTACCGTCTCCGTAGGAGAATCGTCCATTTTCAGTACACCATATATAGTGTCTCTGCGTAAGTCCTGTTAAATAGAGTGTCAACCGTAATTTTACTTAGAAAGTTAAGAATATATAGTTAGTAATTAAAATAAAGGAATAAGTAGGGGCAAAAATGCTATCGCGGGTTTTGCTATGCTGAATTATCCAAGTAAAGAGCAATTAGTCAAATGGAGCAACTAAATCGCCTGCTGTTGATGGCAGAAGACGAGCTAACAGAATACAGCACCACCGCCCGAAAAATTGAGAAACTACGCCGAAAAATTGGTTTATCAGTATCTGTCGCCGAACAGAAACAGACTTTAGCAGCCTTAAAAGACTCGATGCAGTCGGATTGGATTCGGCTTCTTGTAGAACAACAACGCCAAACGGTGGCTTTACCCTTTTGGGGAATTGCCGGATTAGGCTTATTAGTAGGAATTTCGTTTTCCCAGCCTTTAGGGTTAGTAGCTTCAATGGGCGGTGCGATCGCAGCTTATAGAGTGCAAAAATGGGGCTGGCAATTGCAAGCAAAGCGGCTGCTAATGCAAACTTTTACTGAAATTGAAGCTCGTCAATAGCAAGGCAACCTTGCCCCTAAGGTAGCCAGCGAGGATGAAAACCTGGTAAAGGTAGTTGCTCTGCTTGGATCGAGGGGGAGGTTGTAGATACAGAGGCGGGAGTAAATAAAGGCACTAACCACAGACGACTGGTAGCAATCGCCTCACCATCATTAGTGCGGGGAATATTGATTTGAGACGAACTATCATTTGGATTAGTCTCAAGTTGGTCTAGTAGTAAAGCCAAACCATCAGGAGATAAACTAATTTGTACGTCTCTTTGTTCGGGCATAACTATTAAAGGCGTTTGCTTGCCAGAATTGAGGTCAATGGCTGCTAAATAAGGCTGCTCTTGATAAACTTCTGCTTCAATTAACTGCGTCAACATACAGTAGAGATTTGGGAGTACAGGATGAAATAAACAGCTATTAATAGAGCCAGTAGTACGCAGCAGTTCTTTTTGTCCGCCTTGGTTGTCTACTAAAAAGAGCGATCGCGTGTAATCAGAATTGAAGCGCACCATCGCCGCTTTAGTGCCATCGGCTGCAAAGTTTAACACCATGCCAAATTTGGGTAAAAAGTCTAAGGGTTTAGTAGCTTCTTGCAAAGCCAAAAGTGCTACTCCTTGCCCTTGAGCAACGGCTACAGCGCTACTATCGGGGGTAATTATAAAATCTCCTCCTGGTTGGCTTTGCAATAATTGCGCTTTGGGGGGTTTATTGCTCGTGCCATTACGTAGTATCCACAGCCCAAAATCCCCAGGATTTTTTTTACTTACGCGCTGCACTAAGATAATTTTGCCATCGGCGGACAAATCAAACTTTAAGTTTTGGTAATCTTTGCTACTTAAAACTAATTCGACACTGCCTAAAGGAGGATTGTTTTTTGAAGTCGGATCGGGGGCAATCCCTGTAGTAACAGTGTATAACTGAGACGGGGGCAAACCTTGAGAGCGATCGCTAAATCGTTCGGTAGCAGAAAAAAGAATTTTATTGCCTGTGGGGTAAGGCTGAAAATCACCTACAACTAAATCTTTGGGAGTAAGGATAGTTTTACGTTGCCCGGTAAGATTGTAAACAATTAACCTACCTAGTTCTTCGCCATCTACACCCAAATAGGCAAAGGCGCGATCGCGGCTACTAAAAACGCCTTTAAAAGATTGAATAGACGTGTTATCGTCGGCTGGAGAGAACCGATCTTTTGCGCTATTTAACTGCACTTGGTAAGTAGTCCCGTAAGCAGGTGGGGATAGTAATGTATAAGCCATCTTGCGCCCAGCCCAGCTAATTTTACCTGGTAAACCCGGATCTATTTGCAGATTTGCTTCTACACTTTTAGTATCCATCGGACGAGTGAAGTTAAGATAAAAAGCCGTATCTTCTGCCCCAACTCGTTTATTTTGCCAGCTAAAATCTCGGACGCGCGGCGCCGCATGGCCTTGAAATAGAACTAGCAATGTTAGTAGAGCTAGTAGAGCCATTAAGGAAATCGCCA
>JACCVJ010000308.1 GCA_013698215.1 Tatlockia sp.
TCACCATTCTAGGGATCTATTGCTACTACAAGCTTCAAATAAAGAAATGCAAATTTCTCCAGAGATTTTGTCAATAGTTATACAGCAAAATTGGGACGATATTGGCGCTCATGATTAGCAGTTTCTAACTGCGCTGCGAGGCTAATTATTGTAGCTTCGGCGGCGGGACGACCAATTAACTGAATGCCTAAAGGTAAACCTACAGAATCAAAACCTACGGGAAGTGCGATCGCACTTTGTCCGGTAGCATTAAAGGGCGGACAAGGTGCAACCCAATTAACAATTTTCTCAAAAGTCTCTTGGGGACTGAGATTTGCCCATTCGCCAACTTTAATTGTTGGGTGCATATAAGTAGGTAAAACTAATACGTCTACCGAGTCAAAAAAAGCCACAATTTTTCGAGCGATTACTTGCATTTGTGCTACCGCGCGTAAATAATCACCCGCCGAGCCTGTTTGCTCATAAAGCCATTGATTCATTGGTTGCAGCACTTGAGGGGGAATGCCTGAATAAGCTACTCCCGCTTGCCATACCCTAGTAAATGGTTCGGTTAAACCTGTAAAATCGGGACATTTTTCTTCTACATGATGACCTAAATCTACTAAAACTTTGACTGTATTTAAAACTGCTTGTTTGCATTGGGTTTCAACTTCTCCCAACGGCGGAATAGTGGTTGAAAAAGCAATAGTTAAAGGTTTTGGGGTTTGATTTGCAGCCGTCAAAAACGATGTTTCCGGCGGTGGTAGCCAATAAGGATCCCCCGTTACATAACCCGCCATCACATCAAGCATCGCCGCTCCGTCGGCTACAGTCCGCGTCAAGGAGCCTATAGCGGGAATTCCACTCAAAAGATCCCCCACTGGTGCGTAGGATATACGTCCTCTTGACGGCTTAATCCCGACAAGTCCACAGCAAAACGCTGGACCGCGTACCGAACCCCCGCCATCGGAACCAATCGCCGCCGCACACAAACCCGCCGCTACCGCCGCCGCACTACCACCGCTAGAACCTCCGGCGGTATAGTCCAAATTCCAGGGATTGCGCGTGGGAGGAAAGCCCAGGGGTTCAGTGTAGGGAAATGAACCTAGTTCTGAGGTAGCGGTTTTACCCAAAATAATGAATCCAGCTTGCTTGAGGCGAGTAACTACCCCATCGTCGTAGGTTGCTATATTGTCCATTAAAGCCGGAGTGCCATAGGTACAGCGCACCCCAGCAACGGGATTGAGGTCTTTAATGCCTAGGGGTACGCCAAAAAAAGGCGGTAATGGGGCGCGACTATTAGCTAATAATTCGGTCTTAGCTCTAGCATCGGCGATCGCACTTTCTGCCATGACTGTAAAATAACTGCCAAGCTGGTTATCTAATTGCTCGATGCGTTGTAAATATAGTTCTACTAATTCTAAAGGCGACACTTCCCGATTTTGAATTAGTTGCGCTTGAGTTAGGGCAGGGCTAAACGCTAAATCAATTTGATTCATGGTATTAAATATTGACAAAGTGCGATCGCCAGTATATTAGCAGCAGAAGTATTTAGTACCGGAAATTGGCAAAAAATCCGATTTCTATTACGGAATTTAAAGTTCTGTAGCCTTTTGCTATTGGTAGGAGCGTCGGTGCGGTAGACTATGCCTTAATTATGAGTTTGTATCCAATACTGGCGCTCGTTAGGAGTTTTGCTTCAATGTCTCATACAGTCAAAATATACGATACCTGCATCGGTTGCACCCAATGCGTCCGCGCCTGTCCTACAGACGTTCTAGAGATGGTTCCTTGGGATGGTTGCAAAGCTGGTCAAATTGCCTCATCGCCGCGTACAGAAGATTGTGTAGGCTGCAAGCGGTGCGAAACTGCTTGTCCTACCGACTTTTTAAGCATCCGGGTTTACCTAGGTGCTGAAACTACGCGCAGTATGGGTCTAGCATACTAATTAAGAAATTTGGGGAAATTTCTTAAGCTAACGTTGGTTTAAAACCAACGCCGGACAAAATATTTAGTAATTAGCAGAGGAAGTCAATTAATTGACTTCCTCTTTTTTATTTATTACTGCGATCGCTGTCAAGAGAATGGCGTTGCTGAGGGGGTTTAGAACGTAAGGATATTTAGGTCTATTCAATCTGTGATTAAACTTAGCAGTCACTGGTAAAAGTTATAGTTTCCCCTGGCGAAAGACTATTTTTATAGCTTAATAATTTCATTCGATTAAGAACCTTATCAGTATTTTTACATTATCGTCTATGTGTTTTTTTACTTATTAAATTATTGTTAAAGCAGCATAATTCCTAAACATTTATAAGTTATTTATAAGTTATGCTGTTTTATACCAAGGGCATCTGTTAAAACGTTTCAGGCAGAGTTGCGACATCCGCCAAGCTGGAATAAGTAACTATTTGAAGGTTATTTATCCCAAAAATCTTAATGAATTATAAATATTTTGCTACGGGTGAGCAAAAACTTTGTTGTTGTTCGTTAAAGAGTTAATTAAGCATCCTTAGCTCTTTTACTTTCAAATGATTTAGCGTTTTCGATACTAATTTAAAGTGAACAGGGCAAGCTTTAAATCATTTAATTGAATGAGTTTAAATATTACACATTACCCTTACTTGGGTAAAAGGAGTAAACATGATAAAAACGTTTACTAGACGAGACGTACTGAAACTCGGAGCGATTTCTGGTGGGTCGCTGCTGATTCCAATCGCACTTCAGTCCCTTGGCTACGCTGTAACTGCTGGCAGTCCGCAACCAACTCCTTTTGAGATGACGCTTCCTATCCCGCCAGTGCTTAAGCCTGTACGGAGTGATGCAACAAGTGACTACTACGAAATTGCGATGAATAAAAGCCTAGTTAATATTTTGCCAGGGCTGACAACAGAAGTCTGGGCTTACAACGGTACAACCCCTGGTTCTACGATCATACAGCGTCAAAATCGGCAATCGGTTGTTCGCTTTATCAATAATTTAGATATACCAACATCAGTTCACTTACATGGGATGTCATCGCTACCGCAGTACGATGGCTATCCAGAGGATCTGATTTCTCCAGGTTATTACAAGGATTATCTCTATCCTAATAACCGTGCCGCTACACTGTGGTATCACGACCACGCGGTCATGAATACGGCGCGTAATGTGTACATGGGATTAGCAGGAATGTATATTGTTCAAGATCAGCTTGAACTCGATTTGCCTTTACCGAAAGGGAAATATGATGTACCACTAATTATTCAAGACAAGATTTTTGCCAGTAACGGCTCATTTATCTTTGACCACGACAATCACAA
>JACCVJ010000330.1 GCA_013698215.1 Tatlockia sp.
ATTACCTGTATCTGAAAAGGCTGGCGGCATAACGATTACTTCTCCATTGGCGGTACGCTCAATGCGTAAGTCTCGATTTGCTTGACAAAATTGATAAAACTGTTCCGTTGTCATCGATTCGCTGTCAGGAAGATTAACTGTTAGCAAAGTGCTTTCATTTTGAATTAGTAATGTAGTCATGTATTTACAGCAAGTACAAACTACTTTGAGTTTATCCGGTTTTGATTGCTTGCCTTGCTAACAATGCCGTACCGTAAGCGGCGGAGGTATGAATGGGAGAAAGCATTGGAACTTGCAAATAAAATCCGCGTATCTTAGTCCAAACAATATTTTTTGCGCCACCACCCGCCGTATAAACGCAAGTTAATTTATCCGCACCTAATTGCTGCAATAGTTCATAGCCTTTAGCTTCAATTCGCGCCATACTTTCTAGCAAACCATGCAAAAACTCTACATCGCTATCTGGGCGGGGTTCTAGGCGTGGTGGGAGTAGAGGATCGTTAATGGGAAAGCGATCGCCCATTTTCAATAATGGATAATAATCAAGGTTACTTGTATGTGCCTCTATTTGGCTGCTGAGGCTTGCTAACTCTGCCTCACTGAAAAAATGCCTTAGCACCGCACCACCTGTATTAGAAGCCCCTCCTGTCAGCCACAAATCCCCCAAACGATGGCTATAAATTCCCAACTCTGCATTTTCTACGCGAGTGCGGCTTAATAGTTTAAGTACCAGCGTAGAGCCTAAAGAAGTCACCGCTTCCCCCGGATTTTTAGCTCCACTAGCCAAAAATGCCGCAATACTATCGGTTGTACCCGCACAAACTAGGCAATCGTTCCGCAACCCCAAAGTTTGGGCAATGGCTGGTATAACTTCTCCTATGGGCTTACCAGGTGCTAAAACTTGAGGTAATAACGGCATTACAGCTAAATTCGTTAACCAAGCTGGATATGCTAACTTTTCTACGTCATAACCCAGCTTTAAAGCGTTGTGATATTCGCTAATTCCTAATTTGCCATGTAATAAATAAGCCAAATAATCAGCTTGATGAAGTAAATATCGTCCCTGATTGAAAAAGGGTTGTTTGCTCATCCACAGCAGTTTAGCGAGGCTAGAAGTGGCACTGAGGACAATATTGTTAGCAGGTGCGATCGCCTGCAATTTTCCCAATACCTCCACTCCTCGCCCATCGTTGTACAACAAAGGTGTATCTATAACGTTTCCTAGCTGATCGCAGAGCATTACAGTGGAGGAAGTGCCATTAATTGCGATCGCTTTAATTTCGGCACGTAATCTAGGTAGCCGTGCAATTAGGTTAAATAAAGCTTTTTGCCACATAGCCGCCCAATATTCCGGCGCTACTAGCTCAAATCGCTGTTCAACTTCTGCCCTAATAATACTTGCATCATCAATAACAACGGCTCTCGCGCCCGACGTTCCGAAGTCTATACCCAAGTAAAAATTCATCTAGTGTTTCAACTTGTTACAAAATATTCCTCTACTTAGGAAATGTAGCCGAAAGTAGGGAACGATCTATAAAAGTGAAATCCGTTCATATGCGAGGGTTTAAACCATGTCTTCTTTATCCGACATCCAAATCTATGCAGCGCTACTTGTTGCATTAATTCCCGGCGTTTTGGCTTTGCGCTTGTCAACGGAACTTTATAAGTAAAGTTGCGCTTGGACAATCAAACTAAAAGCGATTTTTAAGGTTAAGGGCAAAATGGTTAAACTATTGCCCTTAACCTTTAACTAATTTTAAATCCATGTTAGCCCAGCTAAAAGCTTTTCGTTGCTCCTTTTTAGACTTTATAGACGATCCGTTTCATACAAGCGAACTAGAGAGCATTCGTTATATTATGGATGGTTTATTAGTTATCGAAAATGGTTTAGTTAAAGAACTAGGCGATTATGAGAGCTTACACGCTAAATATGTAGGAATTGAAATTACTTCCTATCCTGGAATGCTGATTATGCCAGGGTTTATCGACACTCATGTTCATTTCCCGCAGACAGAAGCGATCGCATCTTACGGCGAACAA
>JACCVJ010000350.1 GCA_013698215.1 Tatlockia sp.
CAGAAACCTCTCCTTTGTTACTTTGGGCGTAAGGTAGAGGCGCTTTAGCAATTAAAGCCTCTAAATTGCTACTCATAATATCATAGGGTTGCTTGCCTACGGTTTGAGCGATCGCCTTGCCATTAGACCCACTAAATACAAAATGCGGAATCCCATCTACTCGATACTGCAAAATTTCTGGCAACCATTTTGTATTATCTACGTTCAGCATCACAAAATTTACTGATTTATCGTACTGTTTTTCTAATTGAGCAATATCTGGAGCCATTGCTTGACAGCTACCACACCAATTAGCATAAAATTCCATTAAAGTCGGTTTACCGTTGCTTATTGCCACTTCTAAGGGTGTAGATTTTTCTGCCAAACTCGTCAAAGAAACCGCACTGCTATCCGTCCGCAGTCCTAAAAATAAGGCTACACTCAAAGCAACGGCAACTAAAACAATTAATAAATTTCTAACTTGCGTCCCGATAGTTGTTTCGGTCGATTGTTCTACATTTACAGCCATAAAATATTTTATTACAACTTATTAAGTATCTTATTTATTTTACCTTACTAAACTGCTGTGAAAAAACGAGTAACTCTAACCTTCCCTAAACGTACTATCCAAATGCCAGTCACCTATAGACTTGCAAAAGATTACAACGTTGCGGCTAATATTATCCGCGCTCAAGTAGCTCCAAATCAAATTGGCAAACTTGTATTAGAATTATCTGGAGACATCGATCAATTAGATGCGGCAATTGACTGGATGCGATCGCAAAATATTGGCGTTTCTCAAACTTTAGCCGAGATTGTTATCGATAGAGATGTTTGTGTAGATTGCGGTTTGTGTACGGGGGTTTGTCCTACAGAGGCTTTGACAATTAATCCCCAAACCTTCCAGTTGGCATTTACGCGATCGCGTTGTATAGTCTGCGAACAGTGTATCCCAACTTGTCCTGTCCAAGCTATTTCTACTAATCTCTAAAGTTTAAACACATCGGCAATTACATCACTAACTCCTGGCAATCTTTCTGTAGCTGGGGAGTCATAAACAACTAATATTGAAGGTGTTTCTGTGTCTGTAAATATTGTCATTCCTTCGGCGCGATCAACACCATTTCCGTAAGGAATTTCTAATATTTGGGTTGGTTTATGCAACTCATTTGCTTGTAAAAGGGCAAGCTTTTCTAGGCGATAAACTCTTACTGGCCCATCTAAATCCATTGTCGGCCCAGCTAAGATTAGTAAGTCTTCTCCTTGTAAACATAAATCTCTAATCCCTAGCCCATTTAAGTTAATAAAATACTTTTTATATTGCCCTGCTTTTAGCTTTAATAAATCTGTACCATTTGCTTCTAATTCAATTTCTAACATCACCGCCCAACCCCGCAGCACTGGGCCGCGCAAACCCAAAAATATGCGCTCGTTATATACTGCTAATCCTTCAATATCAAAGCCGTTTTCTTTCCCAGGAATAGTAGCTTGAACAAATGCACCCAAATGAGCATCATTTACTAAAGCATCCATTAGTAAATTACCCCGGCTTGTTACTTCCAATTTTGCCGCAGTTAGCTGAATTTTTGGCTTGTCTGGATGAGGAGAACACTTAAATAATTCCCCGTCAATTAAGGGAATACGCCCAATTAAATAACGATTTGGTTCAGTTTTTAGTTTAGTTAATCTATTAATATTTTTCTCATCAGTTTTATCGGGTTTTGGCTTCTTTCGCTTCCAACTATGAGAGCCAACAAACCATAAATAATAATCGTTATAAGCTAATCCCTCAATATCAATTTCTTCATCGGCGGGGGCTGGCAAACTAATAAAGTCTGTTACATTAAAATGTTTGTGATTGCCATAATTTTGACCGTCAACAAAAGATAATCTTTCAATAGTTGAAGTCTCATCCGATCCTAACCATAAATAATTATTTTGTCCTAATCGGATAGCAGAAATGTCTTGACGATGTTCTTGAAAGCTATCAGTAAATTTAAGGAGAATTTTGTTTAAAATAGGTGCGTAATTCATACTTTTTCTTAACTTGTTGTTAACCAAAATAAAAAATGCTATTAATGCTGGGAGATGAACTAAGCTCTAGAATGAGCAATTTTATTGTCAGGAGTGCTGTAATGAATGAAGCTAGTTTATTTATTTCATCGGATATGATGAATGCACCAGAACATCCTTTAGCAGATAATTTAGAATTGTCAATAGCAGGAGAAGTTGAGGGTCAAAAGTGCGATAGCGCAAGCTGGAACGGTAACGGGCTTCGCATTCCTGGGATAGTTAAACGCATTATTCCTATAGACAATACCACTTCTTGGGAGTACTGGTGGTGCATTCCGGGTCAATTATTGC
>JACCVJ010000352.1 GCA_013698215.1 Tatlockia sp.
CGGAAATTACAAAATAAATTAGTAGTGATAGTAATGGAACGTGCGTACCTAAAAAGGCAATCAACATAATTTTGCCTTTGTAGCTATTCAGATAAGGAACCTTGGATAATGCGGAATATAAATACAAATTAGTTTGAGACATTCCGAGCAGTTTCAGCATATTTACATTAATTCCTAGATGTTTTTCTACAGATTATTAACTTGTTTCTATCCGGTTAATTTAGCCTTGCTAACAAATGTAAGTATATTTAAATAGTATTAGCTGCAAAGTTAGGAAACAACGGTAATATCACGTAATATGAGTAAAAAGTATGTAAGCTAAGCGCTCGTAAAACCTTAAATCTAAAGCTATCTGATAGGTATGATAATATCGATACAAAAAATTTATATTAGCTTCAGTAATATCACTTACTTGTAGGCACTAAAGGCTAAAAAACAAAGATTTTAAGAGTATTTAAAATTAGAGAATTTTGCTTAAACTGGTTACACAAATTCAATGCCTTAAATGAGAACATCTACCTTATTAATTAAGATAAATGAAGGGATGTAACCTGCAAACTAAAAATGCAAGCGCTAGGCAAAATTTTTGTTTATTACTCAACTTTATTAGATAAACAAACCTTAAACTTCATCATAAGTTCACAAAAAAAGTAAAATATTTATAGAAATAAGAGTAGTTTATACGTATACAAAAAAATATGTAGTTGAAAGTTGATAATAAAGGGTTGAAATCGGGTAACAAAAAGGCAAAATGATTATAAACGCTAAATTCTAGATAAAAAGTCCAACAAAAGCGGAAAACTTGGGGCGGTTCATCCGTCTCCAAGGCTTTTCAAGAAAATGTTTGTTATGAACCTTAAAATTAGGGTTGAGAGGAAAACAATCTCATGGGGAAGTTAGCTCAAGAAATAGAGCAGCAATGGCGATCGCAATTGAGTAGAGAATGTACAGAACAAAGCACCACCACAAGGGAGAGTATCCTTAGCTGGCTAATAGGTACAGACGTAGAGCGATTTGAGAACTTGGACATTTATCAGCTAGAAATTGCCAGAAATGGGATCGCCTATCGCTACCGAATTTTAAAAGAGCGTTATTTAGGTATAACGCCAGAAAGAGCTTACAGTAATTTAATTAAAAGGCTAGGAAGCGTGGTATTGCTGCGGAGTAAGATTAGTACAGCGGTAGCTTTAAGCCGAGATCGTCATCGAGCGGTAGCCGATGTATTACAAGAAGTAATCCAAGAATTACTGCAAAGCGATCGCTATATGCAGAAGCAAATGACCTCCATTGCTCAGTTTACAAAAGAGCGAAGATTGCAAAATGCGTTATTATTTGCAACCACCGAAGAATACTGCTTGCGTCCGGTACGCAATCAACCTTTATTAGCTCACAGATTCGTCAATTATTTGCGGCGCAGCCAAAGGGGGGGAATAACTAATGTCCCGGTAAAAGATTTAGTGAGGTTAGTGTCGCAAGAAGTGTTGACAGAGGAAAGCGACAGCCCTGTTAACTTGTTAGATAATAATGCGATCGCCGAGTATGAAAACGAACGCATAATAGAAGCACAGCAAGCAGCACGAAGCCGCGTAAAAAAAGAATTTTGCGACTACCTAACTGAAAAATTAGGGACAAATGCCGCCCAGTGGTTGGAGTTATATTTACAAGGAAAAAGCCCCGAAGCAATCGCCCAAAGTTTGAATTTAGACATCAAACAAGTTTATAGATTGCGGGAAAAAGTTAGTTATCACGCGGTTCAAGTCTTTGCGATTAAAGGACATTCGCCAATGGTGGATGAGTGGTTAGAGACTTCGTTAGAAGAAAACAATTTTGGTTTATTACCCCAGCAGTGGGTAAAATTGTGGGCAGAATTGAGCCAAAATCAGCGTCAGCTAGTGGAATTTAAAAAAGCCGGGAAAGATATTGAAGAAATCGCCCGAGAATTAAAACTTAAAACTCATCAAGTGATTAGTGAATGGGGAAAAATTTATTTAGCAGCCCAAGCCCTGCGTAGCCAAGCTTAAATAACTTAGGGGCGATTGCTGCGAACTATTTAGTTAAGTATTTAGTATGGATAGGAAACCTAACACCTCACCATGACTCAAGCAACCTTAACTCAATTTAACCAGCTTCAAGGCGAAAACGCACCAAAAATTACTTATCGCGTCGCCATGCCTCAGCCAGCATCGCACTTATTTGAAGTAGTGTTGTTAGTGCAAGGTTACTCATTGCCATTACTAGATTTAAAATTACCTGTATGGACACCGGGATCTTATTTAGTAAGGGAATATGCAAAACACCTGCAAGACTTCGGGGCAAAATCTGGGGAACATCCTTTAAAATGGCGCAAAATAGCTAAAAATCACTGGCAAGTTGAAACATCTAGTTTAGATAGTCAAACCATTGAGATTCGTTATCGGATTTTTGCCAATGAGCTATCAGTAAGGACAAATCATTTAGATGCAACCCACGGTTATTTTAACGGTGCGGCAATATTTTTCAGGATACCTGGATTAGATAAGCAACCAATAGAGATTGCGATCGCATTACCGCAAGATGATTGGCAAGTTACCACACCATTACCAGAAGTTGCGGGACAAACTAATACTTTTATCGCCGCAGATTTTGACACCTTAGTAGATAGCCCCTTTGAAATTGGTACCCAGCAAATCTACGAATTTGAGGTATTGGGAAAAGCTCACGAGTTGGCGATTTGGGGTGGAGAAAGTAATATTGCCCCAGAGAAAGTAATAGCTGACACGCAGAAAATTATTGAAGTAGAGGCTAAAATCTTTGGAGGATTGCCCTACGATCGCTATATATTTTTATTGCATTTATCAACCCAAAGCAACGGCGGGTTAGAACACAAGTATGCTTGCTCATTGAACTATCCGCGTTTTGGGTTTCGCGCCTTAGATAAATACAATCGTTTTATGCAATTGGTAGCCCACGAGTTTTTTCACTTGTGGAACGTCAAACGCATTCGCCCCAAAGCCTTAGAAGTATTTGATTACGACGGGGAAAACTACACACCTTCGCTATGGTTTAGTGAAGGAACGACAAGTTATTATGACTTAACGATTCCTGTACGGGCGGGGATTTATGACATTAAGACTTTTTTACAGAATTTAGGTAAAGAAATTACCCGTTACCAGCTAACACCAGGAAGAAGGGTGCAGCCAGTGAGCGAGTCAAGTTTAGATGCTTGGATTAAACTGTATAGACCTGAAGCTAACAGTAATAACTCTCAAATCTCGTACTATTTAAAAGGGGAAATGGTATCGCTATTATTAGACTTACTGATTAGAGAAAGACATGATAATCAGAAGTCCTTAGATGACGTGATGCTGATAATGTGGCAGCAATTTGGCATAGAGGAAATTGGGTTTACACATCAGCAGTTGCAGGAAGTTATAGCAACAGTAGCGGGGATAGACTTAGCAGACTTTTTTGTTAAATATGTTGAGGGGACAGAAGAGTTACCTTTCAATCAATATTTAGAGCCATTTGGCTTGCAGATAGTAAGTGAAGACAAAGAACTTGTACCTTATTTAGGAATAAAAGTAAATTCTGAGCAGGGGAGAGAAGTAGTTAAATTTGTAGAAACAGGAGCGCCTGCGGCTATAGCGGGAATCGATCCAGGGGATGAATTGTTAGCAATTGATGGGATGAGAGTAACAGCAACAGGGATGAGCGATCGCCTGCAAGATTATCAACCAGGAGACACGATAGAAGTTACAGTTTTCCATCAAGAGCAACTGCGTCAATACCAAGTTACCTTAACGGCTCCGCGACCTAGTATTTATTTAGTAAAACCTGTGAATAATCCAACAAATAAACAGCAACAGAACTTCGCTGGATATTTAGGAGGAGACTTGCAGAAACTGAGAGAATTGACAGATTAATTACTCATTCGCAAAAGACCTACTACCCAAAAACTAGCGGAGGGATTGAAAGACCTTTT
>JACCVJ010000366.1 GCA_013698215.1 Tatlockia sp.
AAGCAAAGTTTAATTGGAAATTCTGCAAGGCTACTATTTAAGCGATCGCCTTGCAGATTAATCTAAGCTACTTGTAAGAATTGCCGTACCGACTTTAAATAAGTAATCGGATCTTCCAGCATGGGAAAATGAGCCGTATTGGGCATCAAAACAAATTCTACTTTGTCGCTCAAAGATGCAGCTTGACGACCCATAGCAGGCGGAATAATTTGGTCGTATTCCCCAGCAACTAAAAGTGTGGATACAGTTAAACTTGTAAATTCGTGCGGCATAAATTTGGCAGCATTTTCACTTACCGCCGTAACCATTGTACCGATTGCGGCGGCGTAATCTGCCATTAAAAAGTCATCTAAAAACGCTTGGCGATCGCTCTTTGGAATTGAACGTTTCAAAAATCGCGCCATAAACATCCGATCAACAAAGGGAATTTTTGCCAACCACTTAGGGCGAAATTTGACTACATATCCGCCAAACTTATGAAAAGCAGCAAAGGCTTTTTCGTCGTACTCAAAAACACCGCTACAAGTCAAAATGGCTTTTTCTACCCGCTCTGGATATAGGTTGAGAAATATTGTCGCCACCGATGCACCTGTCGAATGAGCGTTGAGATAAACTTTTTTTAGCTCTAATCCATCTAGCAAAGCTGCCAAATCTCGCGCATACTCATCAAGCTCGTAGGTTAGCTCCTGCTCCTCTATAGCTTTATCTGCCTCTGTTGCCGTCAGCACAGGTATTTTGCCGTTCGAGCGCCCAAAACCCCGCATATCGTACAGCAGACAGTCAAAGTCTGTACTCAGAGCAATAGCTGTACTTTCCCAATAACGAGCCGAGCCAGCCCAACCATGAATAAACACCATTACTGGCTTGACTTTAGTATCTTCTTGGGCTTTGATCCATTCGTAATAATGATCAACACCACGAACGCAAATGTAAGGCATGATTTAAGCAGATTCTGGCTTGGGTAAGGAAGATGGATGTACGAGCAATTCCGCAGTAGAGCGTTTTTCTACCATCTCTCGCGTAATTGTACAGCAAGTAACATCTTTTCTTGAGGGCAATTCGTACATCACTTCTAGCATCAATTCTTCCACAATGGCGCGTAAGGCTCTAGCACCAGTTTTTCTCCGGTAAGCTTCAATAGCGATCGCTTTTAAAGCATCTGGTTTAAATTCTAGCTGTACGTTGTCCATATTCAGCAGCTTTTGGTACTGCTTAACTAAAGCACTGCGCGGCTGAGTCAAAATTGCCACTAAAGTATCTTCATCTAATGGCTCTACTACCGCCGCTACGGGTATGCGTCCGATAAATTCGGGAATCATGCCAAACTTAACCAAATCTCCTGGTTCTAGGTTCTTCAGTACGTCCGCCGCGCGTTTTTCTTTCGATAGCCCTTCCCCTGGTTGAATAAAGCCCATTGATTTCTTGCCAATACGCTGTTCGACAACTTTATCTAAACCAACAAAAGCACCGCCACAAATAAACAAAATATTGCTAGTGTCAATTTGAATGCAGTCTTGATAAGGATGCTTGCGCCCTCCTTGGGGTGGTACATTAGCGATCGTCCCTTCCAACATCTTCAATAAAGCTTGCTGTACTCCTTCGCCAGAGACATCGCGGGTAATAGAAGGATTTTCACTTTTCCGGGCAATTTTATCGATTTCATCAATGTAAATAATTCCTCGTTGCGCTTCTTCTACATCCAAATCCGCAACTTGAAGTAAGCGCAGTAAGATATTTTCCACATCTTCTCCCACATACCCCGCTTCTGTTAGGGTTGTGGCATCGGCTACCGCAAAAGGCACGTCTAATATTTTTGCTAAAGTTTGAGCCAACAAAGTTTTACCGCAACCTGTGGGCCCAACTAACAAAATATTTGATTTTTGCAGTTCGACTACCTCCTCCGAGCCTTTACTATTGGCTTTATTTTGTAGTATGCTCAGGCGCTTGTAATGGTTGTATACTGCTACTGATAAGACTTTTTTAGCTTCCTCTTGACCAATTACGTGTTCGTCTAAGTGATTTTTAATCTCTCTTGGCTTGGGTATTTGGCTAAACGATAAATTTGCCGAACGAGGGCGGCGCTTTTGGGGAGGTTCGGGACGAGATGCGGGAGCGGTGGCGGCGCTACTTGTGTTGTGTTCGATTAATTCTTCATCAAGAATTTCATTGCACAAATCAACGCATTCATCGCAAATGTAGACTCCCGGCCCGGCAATCAACTTGCGTACCTGTTCTTGAGACTTGCCGCAAAATGAACATTTAAGATGGGAGTCGTACTTTACCATAAAAAGCCTCAAATTAGTTAACTGGAGTAACTGTAGCGCCGACTTGGGGGATATTTTGCCGAGAAATCACGCTGTCGATTAAGCCATAGTTTTTTGCTTCTTCGGCGGACATAAAAAAGTCTCGCTCTGTATCGGCTTCAATTCTTTCTAAGGGCTTACCAGTGTGATGAGCTAGTAACTCGTTTAGTCTACTTTTGTGATAAAGAATTTCTTTAGCTTGAATTTCGATATCCACAGCTTGACCTTGAGCGCCTCCCAATGGTTGGTGAATCATAATTCGGGCGCTAGGTAATGACATCCTTTTACCCTTCGCTCCAGCCGTTAGTAAGAATGCTCCCATACTTGCAGCCAATCCAAAACAAATAGTAGCAACATCTGGGCGAATTTGCTGGATTGTATCGTAAATTGCCATGCCAGCAGTTACCGAGCCACCAGGCGAATTGATGTATAACTGAATGTCTTTTTCTGGGTCTTCAGCATCTAAAAATAATAACTGAGCCACAATTGAGTCGGCTACAGCATCATCTACCTGTGTACCCAAAAATACAATCCGCTCTCTTAATAGCCGAGAGTAGATGTCAAAAGCCCGTTCCCCCATACCCGACTGTTCTACAACGGTAGGAACGATGTTATTAATCTCTAAATAGTTGGCGCTGCTAATGGGAGGATACATAGATTTTGATTCAAGCATAAATCACAAACTTAAAAAATAGAACCGATATGCTGCTAGGGCATAGTAGGCTTCAACTCTAGATCACCTATCTGTAACCTATTATGGCTTATCTATTTACAGATGGAGAAGTCGCCCTAATTAGGGTGACTTCTTTAGTATTTATTCGGCGCTAGTTTCTTCGGCGGTATCGTCTTCGATTTCTGCTTCTGGCTTGTTTAAACTACCTTCGGCGACAAGTTCAATACTGGCGTTTGCTTGCAGCCAATCAAGAATTTTCTCAGTGAGCAATTCATCAGCGATAACTTCGCGCAATCTTTCTTGGTCTACATCTTTGTCAGCGTACTGTGCTATCACTTCAGTAAACCGCGTTTCAATCGCCACGCTTTCTACTTCAATCGATTCGCGTTTTGCTACTTCAAGCAATGCCAAAGTACGTTTGATGCTGTCGATAGCTTCGGGGCGCGACCTCTCTCTTAGTTGAGGTATGGTATCTTGGGTAAATAATTTTTTGACATCAATTCCCTGTCTGCTTAACTGCATGGCAGTCTGGGTAATCATTGTATCTATTTCTTGGTTAATTAATGTTTCGGGTAAATCGACCTCCACATTTTTTACCAATTCCTTCGTTAAAGCCTGTTGCTGGTTGGCTTTAGTTTTGTTGTCAGCTTCTTCAGTGAACCTTTTTTCCAGTGAGACTCTTAATTCTTCTAAAGTCTCAAATTCGCTAACTTCTTGAGCAAACTCGTCATTAACTTCTGGAAGTTCTTTTTCTTTTAGTTCCTTCAAAGTTATTGTAAACTTTGCTTTCCGGTCAGCAAACTCTGGCTGCGGGTACTCGGAAGGAAATTTAGCATCCACTTCTTTAGTTTCGCCAATGTTCATACCAACAATCCCATCAATGAAACCTTCAATAAACTTACCTTCATGTAGTTCCACTTGAAAATCTGTCGCTTCCCCTCCAGGAATGTCTTCTACTTGGGCTTCTGGGTCGTCGTTGACCAAAACACCCTTAAAATCTACTACGACGACATCATTCATTTGAGCCGTGCGTCCTTCTACAGGAATTGATGTTGCTAATTCTTGACGATTTTCTTCAATAACTTTTTCGACGCTGGCGGGGTCGTATTTAACCTCCTCAGCTTGCACTTGTAAGCCCGTGTATTGAGTCAGATTTAGCTCTGGCTGTACATCTACCGCCGCTTTAAAAGTCAATGGGTTGCCGGGTTGGTACTGGTCAATTAATTCGTCAAAGGAGGTGCGTAGCTGGGGTTGACCGATGGCTTTAACTTCTTCTTGCTTGAGGGCTTCAGTTAAGCCGCTTTCGATGAGGTCTTCTAAGGCTGCGGCTTTAATTCTGACTACTCCTAGCCGTTGAATCAATACTTGGCGCGGAACTTTGCCTTTACGAAACCCAGGAATATTGGCAGAGCGAGCAAAGTTCGCAATTACCTGCTCGTAAGCCTGTTTGGACTTTTCGGGGGGAATTTCTATTTCCAAACCTATTTGACTTGCGGGGAGTTTTTCCTGGGTGACTTTCATGTTTAGAGTTTTATCTGACAATTTGACTAAAGGGAACTAAATTGCTGACGACCAAAGCTGTATGCCGTTAGCAACTAATTTTTTGCCTTCCTTAGCTCTGTTTTTGGCAGGGCAGGTTCAACGACACCGTGATATCTTAGTTGAGTAGATAAAATTTGTGGCGTTTAGAGCAGTTCTTAGTTTAGCGATAATTTGACGCGATCGCCTAATCTCCACCACTTTTGTTCTATACTACCTTTACCTCTGGTCTTGACTTCAAATACCATCTGCCGGGCTAGTAGCCAAAGTCTATTGAACAGCTTAGTCAAAGCATTATCACTACTAAAAGTTTAATTTTTTAACTAAAATAATCTACTATCAAAAAATATTTAAGCTGACTATCTATTTAAAAAAAGAAAAATCGATACATTGACTAGGAGCAAAACTTGACAAAATCCTATCGCGTGGCAATTTTAGGCGCAACCGGGGCTGTAGGCACGGAATTACTAGAATTATTAGCAAGCCGTAACTTTCCGGTAGCCGAACTAAAGCTATTAGCTTCTCCTCGCAGTGCGGGAAAAACTATGAAGTTTAAAGGGGAAGACTTAGTAATTGAACCAGCAGGCGATCGCTCTTTTGATCACATAGACTTAGTACTAGCCTCCGCCGGCGGTTCTATCTCCAAAACCTTCGCCCCTGTGGCTGTAGCCCAAGGAGCGGTAGTAATAGATAATTCTAGTGCTTTTCGTTTAGACCCTCACGTTCCTTTAGTAGTCCCAGAAGTCAATCCTGACGCAGTAAAAAACCATCAAGGGATAATAGCAAACCCCAACTGCACAACAATATTGATGGCGGTGGCAGTGTATCCATTGTATAAAGTCAGAAAAATTAAGAGAATTATTGTTGCCACCTACCAATCGGCTAGTGGTGCGGGAGCGATGGCAATGGCAGAAGTATTAAACCAAACCCAAGAAATTTTACAAGGAAAATCCCCCACACCAGAAATTTTCCCTTATCCCTTAGCATTTAATTTATTTCCTCACAATTCCCCCATGACTGCTAATGGATACTGTGAAGAAGAAATGAAAATGGTTAATGAAACTCGAAAAATCTTTAACGCCGAAGAACTAAGAATTAGTGCAAGTTGTGTTCGGGTTCCCGTACTTCGAGCGCATTCTGAAGCAATTAACATTGAATTTGTATCGCCCCTAAGTGCCAGAGAAGCGAAAGAAATATTAAGCACATCTCCCGGCGTGCGAGTTGTGGAAGATTGGCAAGCAAACTATTTTCCCATGCCTATAGACGCTACAGGCGTTGATGAAGTATTAGTAGGTCGCATCCGTCAAGACATATCCCACGAGTGCGGTTTAGAACTATGGTTGTGTGGCGACCAAATTCGTAAAGGTGCAGCCCTCAACGCCGTGCAAATTGCGGAATTATTAGTAGAAAAAAATCTACTGTCAGCGAAAGAATATCAAACAGCAAAGAGCTAAAAGCTACGGTGAGGAGTAAAAACGGGTGGTAGATTTTGGAAAAGTAATTACAGCAATGATTACGCCGTTTAAAGCCGATGGTAGCGTAAATTATGCTGTAACTGAACAATTAGCAGCACATTTAGCCGCCAATGGCAGCGATACAATCGTTGTGTGCGGGACAACCGGAGAATCGCCCACACTAACTTGGGATGAAGAATATCAGCTATTTCAAGTAGTGTTGCAGGCGGTAGCAGGAAAAGCTTTGGTAATGGCAGGTACGGGGTCAAATTCGACTACTGAAGCTGTCGCTGCGACCCAAAAAGCAGCTAGAATAGGAGTACATGGAGCTTTACAAGTTGTTCCTTACTATAACAAGCCACCCCAAGCCGGACTATACCATCACTTTCGGGAAATTGCCTCTGCTTGCCCCGATTTACCTATAGTGTTGTACAACGTCCCCAGTCGTACCAGTCAAAATCTCCTTCCTGAGACGGTAGCTCGTCTAGCGGAAATTGATAATATTGTAGGTATCAAAGAAGCGGCGGGAAGCTTAGACCAAACAAGTGAAATTAGCCGATTGACACCTAGAGAATTTCAAATTTACTCTGGTGATGACTCTCTAACTTTGCCAATGTTAGCAGTGGGTGCTAAAGGGGTAGTTAGTGTTGCAAGTCATTTAGTAGGCGCACAGTTGCAGCAAATGATTGAAGCTTTTGAAACAGGCAAAGTTAGTCTGGCAACTAACATTCATTTGCAATTATTTCCCTTATTTAAGGCTTTGTTTATTACTGCTAATCCAATTCCTGTAAAGATGGCGCTTAAACTCAAAGGTTGGGACGTAGGTTCGACTCGTTTACCATTGCAATGCGAAGAAGAAGACAAGATAATTAAAACCTTAGAAAAAGTTTTGCAAGATATTGATACCAAAATTAAAGATTTGGCTTATTAACTACCTTTTAATAAAGGCAGAAAGTATAAATACAATCGGGGTTTTAATCACCCTTAAATTGCAGAACATTTACATAAAAAATTTGCTAGAAACTTAGCTCCCTAGGGAAAAATGAGAAATTCTACAGTTTTTATATTAAACACAATTAACCTATCGTTCAAAGGATTAACATGGCAAAAAATACATCACCAGTAGTAAAAATTATTCCCCTTGGCGGCTTGCATGAAATTGGTAAAAACACCTGTGTATTTGAGTGTAACGACGAAATAATTTTATTAGATGCGGGATTAGCTTTTCCCACTGATGGAATGCACGGAGTAAATATTGTGCTTCCTGATATGACCTATCTGCGCGACAATCGCCATAAAATAAAAGGCATGATTGTGACTCACGGACATGAGGATCATATTGGTGGGATAGCTTTTCACCTTAGACAGCTAGAAATTCCGGTAATTTATGGGCCAAGGTTAGCACTAGCAATGCTAGAAGGTAAACTTGAAGAAGCTGGAATGCGCGATCGCACAGAATTACGCAGTGTTAGACCTCGTGAGACAGTAAGGCTAGGTTCGCAATTTATTGTCGAATTTATCCGCAATACTCACTCTATTGCCGATAGTTATACCATCGCTTTGCACACACCCGCCGGGGTAATTATCCATACTGGAGACTTCAAGTTTGACCATACTCCTGTTGATGGCGAATTTTTTGATATCCAGAGGTTAGCAGAACATGGCGAAAAAGGCGTACTTTGTCTCCTTAGCGATTCGACAAATTCTGAAGTACCAGGCTACACCGCTTCAGAGAGATCGGTATATCCAAATCTAGAACGGGTATTTAGTCAAGCGAAAGGGCGAATTTTAGTTACTACTTTTGCTTCTTCCGTCCACCGTATTAACATGATTTTGGATATAGCCAGAAAACAAAATCGCGTGGTGGGGATAGTAGGGCGCTCGATGCTAAGCTTGATTGCTCACGCCCGTAACTTAGGTTATATCAAGTGCGAAGACAACTTGCTGCAACCATTGCAAGCCTTGCGGAACTTACCGGAAGAAAAAGTATTGATTTTGACAACTGGCTCTCAAGGCGAA
>JACCVJ010000368.1 GCA_013698215.1 Tatlockia sp.
GCCATAACAATCAACATTGCCACAGCAAGCAGCTTAGAAGCTAATTTTTCGATGTAGTGAACTAGGCGCAGAAAGTTATCATCTTTACCCGCCGCTCCCATCTGCCTAAATAGGTTGCTTAGTTTCATAGCTTAATACCTGCTTTAGATGTGCATGGTACTGTTTCTTAGGTCTGCTGACACATTATATTAGCAGAAGTCGCTCAATAAAATAGCCATTTTGTCTGCTATGGAGGTAAAACTAAATAGCTGTCCTATTTTCGTGTGTGTGCCTTTTATCCTAGAATGCGTTTTCAAGGGCGTGATTTTGCGATCGCACCTGTGCTTAATCTAAAGTGGAGAAATTTTGTGGATTTAGACCGCATTCCAGCCCAACCCAAACCAGGGTTAATCAATGTTTTGATTGAAATTACGGCGGGTAGCAAAAATAAGTACGAGTACGATAAAGATTTAAAAGCCTTTGCTTTGGATCGGGTACTTTATTCATCGGTGCAGTACCCCTACGATTATGGCTTTGTGCCTAACACTCTCGCCGATGATGGCGATCCTTTAGATGGAATGGTGTTGATGGACGAGCCGACTTTTCCGGGCTGCGTAATTGCCGCAAGACCGATCGGAATGTTAGAAATGATTGACGGTGGCGATCGCGATGAGAAAATTCTCTGCGTCCCCGACAAAGATCCCCGCTACGCTCATGTAAAATCGCTTAAAGACATTCCACCTCATCGCTTAGATGAGATTGCCGAATTCTTTCGCAGTTATAAAAATTTAGAGAAAAAAGTTACAGACATTCGTGGCTGGCAAGATGTAGAATTTGTGATGCCTTTAGTAGAAAAGTGTATTAAAGCTGGCAGCGAAAAAGGTTGAGATCCCGATTCGGAGACAACTTAAGTAAGTCAATTTGATAAGTTTAGAATGTAAGAGGAAAGAAATTACTTTTTCCTCTTGCTTTATCGCCCCACCACAATGCAACGGACATTTCTTTACGCCAAAATTCATAGTTGTACACTTACGGCTGCCCATCTTGATTATGTTGGTAGTATTAGTATTGATCGCACTTTATTAGACGCTGCGGGGATTTTACCTTACGAACAAGTGCAAGTAGTAAATATTGCTAATGGCGAACGGTTAATTACTTATGCGATCGCCTCCCCCGCCAATTCTGGAGCGATCGAATTAAATGGAGCCGCCGCCAGACTCGGAATGGCTGGCGATCGCCTTATTATTATGACCTACGCTCAATTTGATAGCCAAGAAATTACAACCTATTGTCCTACCGTTGTGTTGGTAGATCAGCATAATAAAATTGCCGAAGTGCGGCGCTATGATGATTTGTTAGCTTCCGTTTAGGAATATCTCCCCTTTTGCAAGGGGGGGAAAATATTTTAAGACTAGCTATTGTAAAACAGTCTGAAAATGCGATCGGTTAACTTAGCTTACTAAATTTGCCATTTAGAATTTAAGTAATAATTTTGTTGAGAAAATCTTAAGCAAATCAAGCCATACCTAACTGTATAAAAAATTATCTGTCTTAAGAAGGAAGATAGCGTACAATTAATGCTGTACTTGAAAGCTCTTTAACAGTAAGCTACTAGCAGTATAGGTATAGATACTATTGGTTGCTATTACCTGCTCGGAACTAAAAGTATGTAAAGCATCATGACTAAGCAACACCGTAGGGTTTTAATCGTTGATAACTTTCCGCCCGATCGGGAAATGTATCGTCGCTATCTGCAAGCCGATTTAGAGTATGAATATACCTTATTAGAGGCTTCATCGGCAGAAGACGGATTAGGATTGTGTGGCGTACAGTCAATAGATGGAATTTTATTAGACTTTTCTTTGCCAGACTTGGACGGATTGGAATTTTTGGCAGAATTGAAAAAAATACCGTCGGGCTTCTATCCTCCAGTAATTATGATTACTGCACAAGGAAACGAAACCATAGCCGCAAAAGCAATTAAAAACGGCGCAGAAGATTATTTAGTCAAAAATCAAATAACCCCACAAGTATTACAGTTGGCGGTAGGAAGTGCGATCGCATCAAACAAATTACAGCAGCAATTGCAGCAACGAATCGAGCAAGAAAAAATTGTCAGCCAAATTGCTCAACAAATTCGTCAATCGTTGAATTTAGCAGAA
>JACCVJ010000376.1 GCA_013698215.1 Tatlockia sp.
TTAAGCAAATGTCACCAGAAAAGCAAACTAAATTTTTGCAAGAATTAAAACAAGATTATCAGCAAATTATTTTGATTTATTTTACAAACCCAAGCGTTAAAATTGAAATTGAGCAATTTACTGATAAAGTTTTTCTCAGCAATATGCCAGTACCGCAGGTTATTCAAATTCATATGGAACTGATCGATGAATTTGCCAAACAACTAAAATTAGAAGGAAGAAGTGAAGAAATATTACTCGACTATCGCCTGACTTTAATTGAAATTTTGGCGCATTTGTGTGAAATGTATCGCCGTCATCCATTTAATTTTTCTTCTATTGAATGCTAGGATTCGCATTATTTATTTAGTTTATGAATACTTTAAAAAAAGCTTATATTCTCAAGCTTTACGTTGCTGGCAATACGCCTAATTCTATTCGGGCTTTACAAATGCTCAAAAATATTATGGAACAAGAATTCAAAGGAGTATACGTTCTCAAAGTAATCGATGTCATCAAAAACCCTCATTTAGCAGAGGAAGATAAAATTTTAGCTATCCCAACTTTATCGAAAGTTTTACCGCTCCCAGTTCGACGAATTATTGGCGATCTTTCTGATCGAGAAAAGGTATTAGTCGGCTTAAATTTGTTTTATGACGAACTACAAGACGAAGAATACCTAAATAGTTAATAGCAGCTATCTTAAGTAAAAATAATAATTATATAGTTTTAAAATGCAGTTTTAATAAAAATGAACGACAATAGCCAAGCTTTAGACTCCCACAGTTTTCCTAATAAAGGCGTACAAAAACTGCGGACAATGATTGAAGGGTTTGACGATTTAAGTCAAGGAGGTTTGCCAATGGGTAGAACGACCTTAGTTAGCGGCACTTCTGGCACCGGAAAAACTTTATTTTCTTTGCAATTCCTTTACAATGGAATAGTTTTTTTTGACGAGCCGGGAATATTTGTAACCTTTGAAGAAACCCCAGCAGATATTATTAAAAATACTTGGGGTTTGGGGTGGGATTTACAAAAAACCATTGATGAAGGCAAGTTATTTATTTTAGATGCTTCTCCCGATCCAGAAGGACAAGAAGTGGTAGGAAACTTCGATCTTTCAGCATTAATTGAACGCTTGCAGTACGCGATTACTAAGTATAAAGCCAAGCGAGTTTCTATAGATTCAATTACCGCCTTATTTCAGCAATACGAAGCTTCCTCAGTAGTTCGGCGAGAGATTTTTCGGTTGGTAGCGCGTCTAAAACAAATTGGCGTAACAACAATTATGACTACAGAGCGCACCGAAGAATACGGGCCTGTAGCACGGTTTGGAGTTGAAGAATTTGTATCAGATAATGTAACTATTGTTCGTAATGTTTTAGAAGGAGAACGTCGCCGCCGGACGATTGAAATCTTAAAATTGCGCGGTTCTACGCACATGAAAGGGGAGTATCCTTTAACAATTGGTAACGAAGGGTTTAATATTTTTCCTTTAGGTGCAATGCAACTAACTCAAAGGTCATCTAATATTAGGGTTTCTTCGGGAGTAGACACTTTAGATAAAATGTGCGGCGGCGGTTTTTTTAAAGACTCAATTATTTTAGTTACAGGAGCTACCGGGACAGGTAAAACCCTGCTCGTGAGTAAGTTTGTAGAAAATGCTTGCAAAAATGGCGATCGCGCTTTAATATTTGCCTATGAAGAATCCCGCGCTCAGTTGTCGCGCAATGCCTATTCATGGGGAATAGACTTTGAAGAAATGGAGCGAAAAGGCTTACTAAAAATTATTTGTGCTTACCCCGAATCGACAGGATTAGAAGATCATTTACAAATTATTAAGTCAGAAATTGCTGATTTTAAGCCATCTAGAATTGCTATAGATTCACTGTCAGCTTTGGCGCGGGGGGTTAGCAACAATGCCTTTCGTCAATTTGTAATTGGGGTAACAGGTTACGCCAAGCAAGAAGAAATTACCGGATTTTTTACAAATACATCTGAGCAGTTTATGGGAGCAACTTCTATTACTGATTCACAGATTTCTACAATTACCGATACAATTTTAATGTTGCAATACGTAGAAATTCGCAGCGAAATGTTAAGGGCAATAAATGTATTTAAAATGCGGGGTTCTTGGCATGATAAAGGCATCCGCGAGTATACAATTAGCGCCGATGGGCCGCAGATTACTGACTCTTTTCGCAACTACGAACGCATTATTAGCGGTTCTCCTAATCGGATTGCTATCGATGAAAAAAGCGAGTTGTCGCGGATAGTACAAAGTTTTAAAGATACTGAAGGCTAAAGTTAGGTATCAAATTTTTTTGTAATTACTCGGCTGCAAGCCGGGTAGCAATAACAGATGCTAAAACTTGAGCAGCTATAGTAATAAGTAGCAAATTATTGGGAACACTTTGTATACAGATAATTTTTAGCTGTATATAAGGACAAATATGGGTTTCTCAGAAGATATTGCAAAGCTTTCAGAACAAGTCCGTAAGCGCGTTGAACAGGTTGTTGGCGAAGAAGCGACTAAAATGGCTCTGATTCAGCCTTTTTTAAGCGTTCTTGGCTATGATGTTTACGACCCGACAGAAGTTATGCCTGAATACGTGGCAGACTTTGCAACTAAAAAGGCAGGTCAATTTGAAAAAGTCGATTATGCTTTGGCTATCAACGGCACTATTGTTATGCTAGTGGAGGCAAAAGACCGTGGACAAAAAGCCGAAGCGCATGATGGGCAACTAAGCCGCTATTTTAATGGGCTTCTTAAAACAAAAGTTGCTATTGTTACCAACGGTATTGAATACCGCTTTTTCACCGATTTACGCGACAAAAATCATATGGACAAAGAGCCTTTTTTCGGCTTCAATGTTCTTGAATATAACTCCAAAGAAATTGAGAATCTAAAGTTTTTCCATCGTAATCATTTTGATGCCACAGTTATTAGTAGACAAGCGGAGGAGATGGTTTATGTAAAAGGTATGACTCAGCTTGTCGGTAATCTTCTGCGTTCGCCTTCTGAGGATTTTGTTCGCTTTTTGGTAACAGAGCTTGGCAAAGTTGCTCTTGGCTATGAAGTTCAAGGTCGAATTACAGGTAAAGTTCTTGAGAAGTTTGAGCCAATTGTCAAAAAGTCAATCCAAAGCAGTTTATTAGAATTAATGACCCGTTCTCTTAATCAAGAAATGGCTCAAGCTGCTGAAATTAGTAAAACGCCCAAACTATCAGAAGGAGAAGATGTTGAGAAAGATTTGCAAGAAGAAGAATTAGAATGCTCAAAAATAGTAACCACAGAAGAAGAACTCGAAGCATTTAACAAGATCAAAGCGATCGCAGAAATATCAACAAACTACAAATTAGAAGTAAAGTACAAAGACACTATCTCCTACTTTGGATTAAATCTTGGGAAAACTACGTGGTGGTTTCTACGGTTGTACTTGTCTTCTCAAAAGAAAATTCTTGTCACTAGGTTATTTGTCGATGAGGCACAGTCACTAGCACCAGACTTTCAAGTACATGAAGTAGCATCTCAACTAGGAGATACCGCATCAAAAATAATGATTTCAGACATAAGCGATCTAGATAAGCTTGCACCACTTATTCTTAGGTGTTATGAATTAGAAGCTGCAAAACATTAAGAACCATAGCTTAACTATTAAGATGAATATGGGTTAAAGGAGTAAATATTTTATTTTTGCTTTAACCCTTATTCGTATTTAGTGGCAATTAAGTAATTCATAATCCTCAATTTCCTGTTAAAGATCGTTTAACTGACTTTCCACGGCTGACTTTTTAACTGCCCATAACAGTAAGTTATCTTGCTTAATTTCTTCTGAACATTCAGTCAATTTTGCTAGTGCTTGCTCGAATTTCT
>JACCVJ010000649.1 GCA_013698215.1 Tatlockia sp.
TAGAAGTACCCGCTCAAGGTGTAAAATTTCTGCAACTTGCCCCTGGAGAGTTCTTTTTTGTCTCTTTTAAAGTTGCTGGCTATAGTGGTCTTGTAGTGGCAAGTCCTTTCATACTCTATCAAATCATTCAATTTGTTTTACCTGGTTTAACTCGCCGCGAACGCCGTTTAATTGGCCCAGTGATTATTGGCTCTACTTTTCTATTTGCGGCGGGATTAGTATTTGCTTATTTACTCTTAATTCCGGCGGCGCTCAACTTTTTTATCAGTTATGGCGAGGGGGTAGTTGAGCAATTATGGTCAATTGACCGCTATTTTGAATTTGTACTATTGCTATTATTTAGCACGGGGCTTGCTTTTCAAATTCCGATTATTCAAGTTTTACTCGGCTTTTTGGGAATTGTATCTTCTAACCAAATGTTGGCGGGTTGGCGGTTTGTAATTGTCGCTGCTGTAGTTTTAGGAGCAGTTTTGACCCCTTCTACCGATCCTTTGACTCAAAGCTTGTTAGCTGGCGCTGTATTGGGGCTTTACTTTGGTGGAATTGGTTTAGTTAAGTTGTTAGGGAAATAAACATCACTACAATATCCATTCTGAAGCACGAAGTCCCAAGTCTAAAGGAATGCTCACCGCCTTACCTAAGCGCGGACGTTCTTTTGTATCTAAAATATACTTTTGTACCTGTAACGTTCCCCCAAAGCCCTCTAAGTACGTTGCGATCGCCTCCATATGCGCTTCATACTCAGTTTCACTCAACGGAAACGAAGCTTGCTCTAAATATTTCCACATTACTTGTAAAAATACCTTTCCTTGGGTGCGCCGCAACTGCACGTCGTAAGAGCGCCCCCATTTATTTAGCAATAGCTGGTGTAAGTCTTGTCCTGTCATGGCTTGTGCTAAGTTTTACATTTGTTTACAAAATTGAAATAGGTAATTCAAGTATGATACCAATATAAAGAAATGTAATATACCTCCTATTGACGATCGCATTCGCAGCCAGAGGAATTTTTATATTTTTTTATTAGTCCGACGCAAACTAAGTAGGCGATCGCACTCTTGACCTAAGCTCAAAGAAGTTAACAACGATCCAAGAGAGAACAGTATGGCGCAGATGTCAGAATCAATGGATGTCCCAAATATGGGTCGTCGTCAATTTATGAATCTACTGGCTTTTGGTACAGTTACAGGAACCGCCGCCGGGGCATTGTATCCAGTAGTAAAGTTTTTTATTCCCCCATCTAGCGGCGGATCTAGCGGTGGAACAACAGCAAAAGATGCGTTAGGCAATGATTTTAGCGTTAGTAAGTTTTTAGAAACTCGTAGCGCAGGCGATCGCACGTTAGCCCAAGGACTCAAAGGCGACCCAACTTATATTGTGGCAGAAAGCAAAGAAGCGATCGCCGATTACGGCATCAATGCTGTTTGTACTCACCTAGGTTGTGTTGTTCCTTGGAATGGCAACGAAAATAAATTTATGTGTCCCTGTCACGGTTCTCAGTACGACAATACAGGTAAAGTAGTACGCGGGCCTGCACCTAAGTCTTTACCTTTAGCTCACGCCAAAGTCCAAGACGATAAAATTACCTTAACTCCTTGGACTGAGACGGATTTCCGCACAGGTGATGCGCCTTGGTGGGCTTAAATAAAAGTTCTGAATGTGTTTTGAACTATGAGTTGCAAATAAAAACTCATACTCCATTTATTGAGTTCTTGTCAGAGAAACTGTTACAGATGAAAAAAGCATTATTTGCAGCAAAATCGCCTCTTAAAGTAGGGGCAATCTTCAAAACGGCGATTCTAGCCTTGGTAACTGTTGCTTTCTTGCTAGTTAGCGACATTGCTATGCCTCAAGAAGCGGCGGCTTATCCATTTTGGGCCCAGCAAACCTATCCTGAAACTCCCCGCGAACCTACAGGACGAATTGTTTGCGCCAACTGTCACTTAGCGGCGAAACCATCAGAAGTAGAAATTCCTCAATCGATTTTACCCGATACAGTATTTGAAGCTGTAGTCAAAATTCCTTACGATACCAGCGTTCAGCAGGTAGTCAGCGATGGCACAAAAGGAGGTTTGCAAGTTGGGGCAGTATTAATGTTACCTGAAGGTTTCAAAATTGCTCCCGCCGACAGAATCCCAGAAGAAATGAAGGAAAAGGTAGGGGATCTTTATTTCCAACCTTACAGCGAAACCCAAGAAAATATTGTGTTAGTTGGACCTTTACCTGGCGAACAATATCAAGAAATTGTTTTTCCGGTGCTTTCTCCTAATCCAGCTACTGACAAAAGCGTTCACTTTGGCAAATACTCCGTTCACTTAGGCGCAAATCGCGGACGTGGACAAGTTTATCCTACGGGTGAAAAGAG
>JACCVJ010000380.1 GCA_013698215.1 Tatlockia sp.
TCCGGTTCATGGGGCCGCAAGATTGGGCTGTAAACCATCCACCTACAAATAAAGAAATTAGTAATGCAATAATTGCACCGTAACCCGCCGTAGTAGCTGCACCGTTTGCATTCGATCTAGGTGCGCCGGAATCGGAAAAAAAGCCTGAAGCTAGTGCGCCAATTAATGCTGTTAAGACTAACTGAGTTGCTAAGGCTACGACTAATCCTGAGAGGATTGGCCCCCATCTAACGCGATCATGATAATCTACTGCTCTATTTGCAACAATTCCTTGTTCAGGAATTACATCATCAATTGGTCTATTTACGTAAGACATAACTCAATTTTCCTTTTTAATTATTTGTAAGGATTGCTTAATTTTTTCACTTCAGATTTTCATTTAATTACAAAATCCATAAATCCACTATCTATCACTAGAAATACTTTAATTGTCTACCTTTAGACATAACTAAGTTTTTTTGATAATTATTTAAGTTTTTATTTACACAAGAATATCTAGTTTTAGTAGTTTTATAATTTTCAGCAATTGCTTATAGTGACAATAATTTATTTTCCTTGGGCGATCGCTATTAAGATTTTTTTAAACTGATTGGGATCGCCTATAGGTTAACAAAAAGCTAACTTATAAATGAGATTAAGTTTTTAAATAATAAATTTTTGAGTAACAATAACTACGTAATTATTTGATTATTATTTAACTAAATTAAGCCAATCTAACCTATACAGTTTGCAAAACTGCCGATTTCTGATTTAATATTAAAACCCTTATAAGAACTGTAAAAATTCGTAAAGGCATAAAGAACTATAGGTTGTAGAATCGTGCAAAAGTCAAGATTATTAGGAATTAGCTTAGTGCTACTAGGAAGTATTGCCGCCCTAGCACCAACGGTAGCGACGGCGGAGGTACTAGCAGCACAAGAAAACAAGAGCAAGCAAGCAACTAACCAACAGTTAAACAAATTGCTAGAGCAAGGTCGTAAACTGGTAGATGCAGGCAACTGGTCGGGAGCGATCGCACTATATCAAAAAGCCGCAAAACTAGAGAAAAATAATCCCCGTATTTATTCTGGTATTGGCTACCTACAAGGGTTAAAAGGGGATTTTTCTGCCGCCGCCGTAGCCTATCGTCAAGCAGTGGCACTAGAGCCAGAAAATCCAGACTTTTATTATGCTTTAGCTTATAGTTTAGGGAAACTAGGAGAAAACACAGGAGCAGCCCAAGCATATCGTCGTACTATAGAATTAGACCAAAATAACCCTAATGCTCACTTGGGACTTGGGGTGATTATGTTACGTCAAGGAAACTACAATGGCGCGATCGCAGCTTACGAAGAAGCTTTAGCCTTCGATCCTGACAATGCTAGTGCTTACGGCTTTTTAGGAGAAATATTATTGAGACAGGGGCGATCGTTAGAAGCGATTTCTGTATTGCAAAAATCCGCAAAAATAGACCCTAATAACAGTAGTGTACTATTATCTTTAGCCGATGCTTGGGAGAAACAGGGTAATGATACAGCTAGATTATTGACGTTGCAGCAAGTCGCTAGACTAGAACCAGGCAATGCTAAAGTTCATTTAGTCATCGGCAACCTACTGTTAGAACTACAAGACTTAGATAATGCTTTGCTGGCTTACGAAAGAGCTTTAACCGTACAGCCTAACTTAGTTACAGCCCAAGAAGCGATTGGAAATATTTTACTAGCCAGGGGAGAAATAAAGCCAGCAATCAGAGCTTACAAGCGGCTAATTATCCTATCTCCGCAAAACGGTAATGCTTACTATAGTTTGGGTGTAGCTTTGCAACAACAGGAACAAGTACTTGATGCGATCGCAGCTTTTAGCCGCGCTCGTGAACTTTATAAGCAAAGAGGACAAATAGAAGGCTTACAAAAAGCTGAAGCTGCGTTAAGACAGTTTCAGAGGTAACTAATCAAGTTGTCGCCCTGTTAGTTCAACAAAAATATCTTCTAAGTTGGTCGGGCGTACCATCATTCCTGTTTTGTCAGGCTGGTTTTCTAGATAAGCGTTTGCGTCGGTTAAATCGGGAAAAAACTTATACTCCCAGCGATCGCCTACTTGTTTCATTACTAACCCCTCACCATACTGAGATTTTAGTTGTTGTAATGTACCATTAGAGATGAGTTTACCGCCGTCCATAATCCCAATGCGATCGCATAAATACTCGACTTCATCCATATAGTGCGTTGTCAATAACATTGTCATTCCCTGCTTATTTAAGCCCTTGATAATCTCCCATAATCGCCGCCGGGTCTGGGGATCTAATCCTACGGTAGGTTCATCTAAAAACAATATTTTTGGTTCATGCAATAGCGCTCTAGCAATCTGTAAGCGGCGTTTCATTCCCCCGGAAAGCGTTTTAACCAAATCGTTGCGTCGCTCGATTAATTCTACATATTCTAGCCAGCGATTAATTGATTTCTGCCGTTGGGGATTGGGCAAATGATGTAAGCGCCCGTGCAGTTCCATGTTTTCCCACACGCTCAAATCAGCGTCTACACTGGTTTGCTGCAATACGACACCGATATTTTGCTTTGCTTGCAATGGTTGGCGAGTGACATCAAACCCAGCTACTTCAATGTGTCCTTGAGTAGGTTTAGTTAGGGTAGTCAGCATCCGAATAGTGGTAGATTTACCTGCACCATTAGGTCCGAGTAAACCAAACATTTCCCCAGATTGGATTGTAAAAGATAAATCGCTAACCACCGGAGCATCGTTATAAACTTTGCGAACGTTTTG
>JACCVJ010000397.1 GCA_013698215.1 Tatlockia sp.
TAGAGGCAGGAAGGGAAGAATTAACGCATTTACCAATAGATGTGAAAGCGTTGAGTGAGGCTTGTTTGTCTTTAATTCGCGATCGCGCTGGAGAGAAAAAACTGCAACTAATTTATCAAATTGATCCGCAAATATCTGCTTGCATGGGTGACGAGCGGCGGCTCAAACAAATGTTGCTAAATCTACTTTCTAATGCTGTTAAATTTACATCTATTGGTACAGTATCGTTGCGAGTGCAAAAAGTACGAGCAGGCATAGCTTTTACCGTCACAGATACAGGAATTGGTATTGATGAGTCCCAAATCAAGTTTTTGTTTCAACCCTTTAAACAACTTGATAGCCGCTTAAATCGTCAGTACGAAGGGACGGGCTTAGGTTTAGCATTGACACGCAAGTTAGCCCAGTTGCACGGTGGAGATGTAACCGTACAGTCAACTTTAGGTAAAGGTAGTCAATTTACTTTATTTTTGCCTAGTGACGTTACAGATTCTGACTTACTTGATACCAATGTATTTAGCGAACAACAACAATATCTAGTTCAAGCACCTAAACGGATTTTAATTATTGAAGACGATGAATGCACAGCCATGTTGTTGCAAGATTATTTAGAAGCTATTGGCTATGAAATTGAGTATACCGCAGAAACCACTAAATTTTTAGAGCGCGTCCGAAACTTTCAGCCCCATCTGATTTTATTAGATGTCCAACTGCGCGACAACGTTACAGGGTTAGATTTAGTTAGTTGTTTGCGTCAATATCCAGATTTGCAACAAGTAGCTGTGGTTATGGTAACGGCTATGGCAATGGTGGGCGATCGCGATTTGTGTTTAAAAGCGGGGGCAAATGACTATCTCAGCAAGCCTTTTGGCATTCCTCAATTAGAATGTATTTTAATGCGTTACCTTAATTAGACTATTAACTTTGTACTGTTGAAAATAGTCCCAGGCGGGAATCAGTTTCCCCTGCATCAGCGCCGCAAGGCTATGGAGGGCATGAAGTTCTGGTAATTTGGGATTAAGAGAAATTGCTTTAAGTACAGCATTTTCCGCCAATTGAGGTTGAAAGTTGTAGAGACGCACAAAGGCAAGATAGGCGTAAGCGTAGGGATTGTACGAGTCTAGCTGTGTTACTTGCTCGAAAGCTGAGATTGCTCCATTGACATCTTTTTTTAACGCTGTTGCTAAAGCTAAAGCATAAGCCCAATGAGGATCGGGCTGTGGTGTATTTTTTAAGCGATATTGCATAGCTAAGAGCGTTTGCTGTAAGTAATCTTGAGTGGGATCGTACTGATTGATTCGCGCCACTTCTGCAAATAAATATTCCAGCGCTGTCATCCCTTGGGGTAAAGTAGCCGCTAATGCCTGTAATTGAGTAATTAAATCTAATTCTGGTGCTGGCGATGGGTTGCTATAAAGGTTGATTTCTAAAGTTACCGGAGGAGAAAAAGTATAATTTTCGCCCGTTTTCTGGTTTATATAAGTTGCATTTACAGTATAAATTCCTGGGGGCGTATTTTTTGGCGGTAGCATGGCGCTAGTTTCTGTTACCTGAAAGTAGTTGTTGCTACTTGTAACGCCACTATAAAGATTACCAAGGCCAATGGTGCGATCGTTTAACCAGCCTATTTTAGTCGTATTAATTTGATGCCAACTTAGCAAAACTAGCCCCGATTGCAACTGTTGCAAGCTCCCTTTCCACTGATAAGTTACCGGAATGGGGACACCGGGCGGCGAACTATTGGGTACAGTAACTTGTAACTCGACTCTATCTACCTTGGTCAAAATAGTTTCTACTTGTACTTTTGGTAAGCGACGATGATAAAGCTGCAAACCAGTAGCATCCGGTAAGCGCCAAGTTTTTTGTAGTTCAAAGTCTGGCGAAGTCTCCACCTCCTTCGCCATCAAAGTTTGAGCTTCAGAAACCGAGCCTTGATCTCCTGTTTTTGTTAAAAACCAGTCAAGAGAGCGCCCGTCTTGTCTAACTTGCTTTTTTTTAGTCCCTACTTGACGAGCATAGACTTGAA
>JACCVJ010000652.1 GCA_013698215.1 Tatlockia sp.
CAGTGCCAACCAAATCCATTGCTTATTTTTCTTTGTACCAACAAATGACCACATCTCATCACACTCGATAGTTAATTGCCCCTTTTTTTGGGCCAAACCTCTACTTTTCTTTGTATAGATGTATATAGAACCCATTTGACATCTTTTAGAGTTTAACTTAAGGTGTTCACAACGGGTGCGACCTCAATATGATATCGTTACAAAGAGATAGGAAAACCATATTGGTCGAGTTTATTCCAGAATTGGCTCCAACGAGTTGCAGTTAAAACCAAAGTTCTTAGACTAAGTACCACGGCAGCACCAGTTTCTTTCCATCTCATCCCAGAACAGCACAAGCGTTGTTTGATCACAGTTTTGCAGGCAGCCTCAGTGACACCAGACCCAATGGGATAGTGTTTTTCACCGTAAACAGCATAGTTCATTTGATGAAGATGGTTATGAAAATAGGTGACTGCCGCCGCCAGGTTATCTTGAATAGCTCTGGGGTGTTGTTGAGATTGGCTTAGTTCAAGCATCTGTTGGTAGAGTTGTGTTGCAGCGCCATAGTCATGCTTAAGAGCGTGGCAACTTTGGTCAAGCCATTGCCTCTGCTGCGTTAAGTCTTTAGGGTGCAACGCCACAGCCACAGCACCAAGATAGCCAGTGGCATGATAAAAATCGAGAACCTGCTCGCTGGTATGACGGGTAAGAAATTGCCAGTTGGAGGCGGCCCCGTCGGCAATGCCAATATAGGTCGCTTGGGGATAACGGGCTTTGGTGCGCTGAATTTCTCGCTCTAGACGCTCCAGAAAAATAGCTTTGCCATATTCTGGTGTTGCACCAATATAAATCGTATGCTGCCTTTGTCCTTCTGCATCATAAAGACTTACTGTTCCCACCATCGCCTCTCGCCATCCGGTGTCACACAGCAGCATACAAGTACCATCTAAGCCAATGGCGACGCTGTTAACCGGGGTATCCAGTTTTGGGGGAACATAGTTCCAGCTTTCTTCCTTCGCTTCAATGATGCTTGCTACCGCTTCGCTGATTCGCTGGATGTAGGAAACCGCCACTGGACGGTGATGATTTTCTTCTAGATCCCTTTGAACATCTCGTGCTGAACCATAAGCCAGTTTTGAGGACACCTGTTTGGCAAATAGTGGGGTTGAGGTGATGATAATTCTGCCCTCTCGCTCTAGGGGACAGTAGGTTTTACCTCCTCCAGAGCGTTGATAAACATGGCGATGAACCACCACTTCACCATAGGGTGTTTGATAGGCTTTTGGTTGTTCTCCTTTGGTTCGCATTACCTCTCGCGCGATCTCTATGGGGGAACCATCGGTATCTAGATATTTCAGAGCCCTGGCAGTAGCGATACATCCTACTTCGTTTAAGCTATGCTGGATATTTTCTTCACTGGTCAACATCGAACGACTCAGTTCTATGGTCACTTCCATCTTTACTGTAGTCCCTTCGATACTTATCAATTGAACGCCCATGCCAGCCCCTTCTCTTTTCACTCTTTTAGTCATAGCACGATTCGATTATTAAATCAATTAGAGGTCGCACCCGTTATATACTTGCTTAGTCAGCTTGAATTGTTAATGATGTGAACAACAAAAAAATAGAAGCTAAGGATTACTTCTTACCTTGTCCGTTTTGTGGGGACTCAGACATGGAAATTGTTGAATCACTATTTGAGGACAGCAGTGATTGTTATGAACTTGTGGTTTATTGCGTTTGCGGCGCACAAGGTCCGGCTGGAAAAACCGAGGATGAAGCAACCTTGAAGTGGAATAGTCGGGTTAAAAGCTAAAAAGTAATTAGTGCATAAATTTGTAGGCAAGCTAGCACTAATTTATCCAGGCGAATTTTGATTTTCTCAAGCCCAAACAGAAAGCAGCTTGTTAAAGCATAATTGGGAACAGGAGTGCCTAAAGCCGTAGATTTGGCTCGTCAGCTTTTACTACGGCTGAGAGACTAACTACATTAGCGACTAAGGCGATGAAATCTTTTAGAGGTTGAGAGCAAGTTGTATTTGTAAGGGAGATTTGGTATTTGGCGGTAACGGCTCTGGCTCATCTTGCACCGCAGAGCAATATCTAGCATAAGTACAGACTTCACACTGTTCCCCGGTCTTTGCTTCCCATTGTTCATCAGTACGCAATCGCCAAGCTAGTTCACCGATAACAGTTTCTACCTGCTGTTTATGTTCGCTACTAGCCTCAAAAACAATCTTTTCACCTGTCCGCAAGTAAAGTAAGCTTAACTGCTGTAAGCAGGACTGGTATCTTTGCTCCAAGGCGATATAATACAGACCAATCTGCAAGTCAATTTCATCGGGCTTTGGCAATTTGACTTCTTTAGTTGATTTGTAGTCGATTAGTTCTAACCCGTCTCCTAGAAAATCGAGGCGGTCGTAGCGCCCAGAGATTTTGAACTCTAAGTCATTAACGAGCAAGCGCCCTTTAATTAATCCTTCTACTGCCAAGGGTCGAGCGATTGCAGTTTCGCCAGCAATGAACTGGTAGTAGTAATTTTCTAAAATCTCTTGTCCTTCCTCTGCTTGGTTTGGACTGAGATTGTGGGAACATCGCTGCCAGCACGAAGAAACCCAGTCAAGAGGCGGTAGTGGGTCAAGGTAGTGCCAATCGCGGTAGGCTTGGGCAAGTGCTTGATGTAGGGCTGTGCCAAGCTTGGCATTACCAAAGAATCCAGGAGTTTTCAAACCCAACTCGTAGCGAAAATAGTAAGCTTGGGGGCAACGGTGGTAGGTTTGAAGTTTTGTGGCGGAGATTTGGTAAGCCATTAGCGAGAAGATACGAAGTCAGTGCTTTGCGTAATCTTAACGCGAAGTCTTCATAAGTATTGGCACGGAAGATGCTAGATACTACATAGCAATAGTTCTACAGGAAAGTTGTCAAATAAGAAGCAAGAATTGTATGTGGCTACGGTATGGCGTTAATGCCAATAATCAACTAATCGAAATTCAAGATGTAACCAGTGGGAAGACAAACCTAATATGCCCTTATTGCAGTAAAGCGCTAATAGCTAAAAAGGGCAAAATAAAAGAGCATCACTTCGCCCATAGCGGCGAAACCTG
>JACCVJ010000427.1 GCA_013698215.1 Tatlockia sp.
CTAGATATCGCATCCTTAACCGTCCCTGTAGTATCTTCCGATGTCACCCTCCGCATTAGCGCCAGTGGCAAAGTTGTACCAATTCAAAGCGTTAACCTTAGCCCCAAAAACTCCGGCGTATTAGCTCAACTGCTAGTAGAGCAAGGAGATAGCGTAGAGCAAGGGCAAATTATCGCCCGGATGGACGACTCCAACTTACAGGCGCAACTAAGCAAAGCCCGCGCTAATCTCGCCCAAGTTCGCGCCCAACTAGCCGAAGCTCGCGCCGGAACTCGAAGCGAAGAAATTGCCCAATCTAGGGCGCGTCTGAACCAAGTACGGGCGCAACTAAACCAAGCTCGTACAGGCAACCGTCCCGAAGAAATTGCCCAATCCCAAGCCCAAGTAGAAGCAGCTAGAGCGCGAGTAAACCTCACTTCTAGCCGAGTTCAGCGCAACCGCAACTTAGCATCTTCCGGGGCAATTTCCCTTGACACCCTAGACGAAGTAATTGCTGACGACCGCAGCGCCAAAGCCAACTTGCTGGAAGTTCAAAGACGGCTTATAGACCTAAAAAACGGCAGCCGCACTGAAGAAATCGATCAAAAAAAAGCCGCCGTCACCGAACAAGAGCAAGCATTGCTGCAATTAAAAAATGGTTCGCGTCCAGAACAAATAGACCAATTTGAGGCATCAGTAGCCGCCGCTCAAAGCGAACTTAAAGCCGTACAAGTTCAGCTAGATGACACAATTATTCGCGCTCCTTTTTCTGGCATAGTTACCCAAAAATACGCTACTGTTGGCGCGTTTGTAACTCCCACAACTTCCGCCTCTAATACAGCTTCAGCAACTTCATCCTCTATTGTGGCTGTATCTCGCGGCTTAGAAGTCCTCGCCCAAGTTCCTGAAGTTGATATTGGACAAGTTAAGCAAGGAAGAATAGTAGAAATTGTTGCTGATGCTTACCCAAATCAAGTATTTAAAGGCAAAGTACGGCTAATCTCCCCGGAGGCGGTAGTAGAACAAAATGTAACTTCTTTTCAAGTACGGATTGCTTTAACGACAGGTCAAGAGCAATTAAAATCAGGGATGAATGTCGATTTAACTATTGTGGGAGCCGTCGTCCAAGATGCTTTGGTAGTACCCACCGCCGCCATTGTCACTGATAAAAAAGGACAAACTGGGGTATTAATTCCCGATAATAAAAAACAAGCAAGGTTTAGCCCGGTAGAAATTGGCTCGGCGATTAAAGATAAAACTCAAATTGTATCAGGAGTTAAAACGGGCGATCGCATTTTTCTTTCTCCTCCCCCTAATTACAAACTAGATGGTAAAAACTAATGAATCCTGTAGAAAGCGTCAAAATGGCGGTGACTACCCTGCTTGCCAACAAATTGCGGAGCAGTCTAACAATGCTAGGCATTATCATCGGTAACGCTTCGGTAATCGCCATGATTGGCATTGGCGAAGGAGCGCAAAAGTATATTGCGGGGGAATTAGAATCGTTAGGGCCAAACGTTTTATTTGTGATTCCCGGCAATCGTGAAACTCAACGCATTACTTTCGATTTACCCAAAACTTTAGTATTAGCTGATGCGGAGGCGATCGCAAATCAAGTTCCCAGCATAATGGGAGTCGCCCCCGAAGTCAATAGTAGAGCCGTAGTTACTTACCGCAATAAAAATACTGATATTAGCGTCATTGGCACTACTCCTAGCTTCCTGACGGTGCGCGATTTTGAAACTCGCTTAGGGCGATTTATTACCCAAATAGACACGAATCGCAGCAATCAAGTTGCGGTGTTAGGTGCGGATTTAGCTGCGCGCCTATTTGCTACTTCTTCTCCTATCGGTCAGCAAATACGCCTCAAAAATGCTACCTATCAAATAGTAGGTGTGCTTGAATCTAAAGGATCGGGCTTTGGTACAGATTACGATGCTGCGGCTTTTGTCCCGATTACTACTATGGCAAATCGCATTGTCGGGCGGACTTCTCCCTATGGCATTCCTTTAACTTATTTAGTTGCTTCTGCTAAAAATACCGAAAGTGTGGAAGCGGCGGAGTTTCAATTGCGTAACTTACTCCGGCTGCGTCATCAGCTTAATGGTGAAGATGATTTTACTATTCGTTCCCAAAAAGATGCTCTAGAAACGGTTGGTAAAGTTACTGGGGCTTTAACTATTATGCTGGGGGCGATCGCTTCTATTTCTCTGTTTGTCGGCGGCATTGGCATTATGAATATTATGCTGGTTTCTGTAACCGAACGTACTCAAGAAATTGGACTGCGTAAGGCTATTGGCGCTACTCAACAAGATATTTTGGTGCAGTTTATTATTGAAGCTGTGATTCTTTCCGCCGCCGGGGGTTTGCTTGGTACGGCTTTGGGTGTTGGCGGCATATTAGTGGTTGGGGCGCTATCTCCCTTAGAAGCGGGGATTTCTTCGGTGGCGATCGCTATGGCTGTGGGGGTTTCTGGTGGGATTGGGTTGTTTTTTGGCGTTATTCCTGCTCGTCGGGCGGCTCAACTTGACCCGATTGTTGCTTTGCGAAGCGCTTAAATACTCAGTTTGTCTGTCTTAAGAAAAATCAAGATATGGGGGGTCTGCCCCCCAAACCCCCCATTGGGGGACGAGTTGCCTCCCAAGGCATTTTTTGGGGGGAGTCCCTCCTCCAAAAAGATGCCGCCCAAACCCCCTGCAAAATGTCTGTCAATATATCCGCTAGTCTTCTGCTTTTAAATGTCTGTCAATATATCCGCTAGTCTTTTGTGTTCAGTTTGTCTTAAGAAAAATCAAGATATGGGGGGTTTGG
>JACCVJ010000457.1 GCA_013698215.1 Tatlockia sp.
TTTAATATGTCTGTACTACATCCAGTTCGTTTTTTAGTAGCTGCTTGTGTTTGCGCCTTATTATTGTTTTCAAATGCTTTCCCAGCATCCGCCGATCCTGTAAATCCGACTAGCAGTAAGTCTTCTCCCCAGCAAGGCGAGGCTAGTCTTCAAAGCATCGAGAAGGAAGCCCAAAAAGCAGTTTTAAAAGATCCTTATTCTCTGGAAGAAACAAAGAACAAAGCCAATCAAGGTTTAAACGAGATCCAAGGAGCCGCCGACTTTGACCAAATGAATCGCCCAGATAATTCTCAAGATGCAATTTCTGTGGAAGACAAATCAAAGAATTTTCTAGAAGCGATTACAGGTAGAAAAGACAAAAACTAGGTTTTGACAAATAGCCCAGTAATTCCCTATTGTTACAAAACAGTGGGGATATTTTTTTGAAGCGGGCGGCGAGAATCGAACTCGCATCATTAGCTTGGAAGGCTAAGGTTTTACCACTAAACTACGCCCGCGATTGCGCTTCGCATAGCGCTAGAAGCGATCGCGCTTTGCAATTGCTGCAGGATTATTATCTTAACATATTTTTCTAAAACTTTAACTATTTAACCAGAGATTTTGCTTTGAGCTAGAGCTTGCGGTTGCCGTTGCCAAAATCGTTTAGGATATTGACGATATATATTATTTTAAAAAAAACTTTGTCTTTTTCCACTGATCGTCAACCAGCAGAAGATCGCCAATCTCCCAACTACTTGCAAATTCGGGCGGCTCAACTTGAAGACGTGAGCGTCATTGCTGAAATTCTTGCTGATAGTTTTCATGCTAAAGATGGCTTACTAGGCTGGGCTTACCCATTATTGCGCCTAGGAATAGCTGAAGATGTGCGGAATCGCTTACATACTAAGGTTCCTTATCATAGGTGTTTAGTGGCGCTCGATAGTACAGCCAAAGTAGAAACCGTGGGAAATCTTTGTAGTGGTGGAGAAACTTTAGCTGGCACTTTAGAAATAGCCGTACGTCCCAGTACCATACCTTGGGGGAATAGCCATTTACGCTATCCGTATTTGTCAAATTTGGCAGTGCGCCCAAAAAGTCGCCGTCAAGGAATTGCAGTACAACTACTACTAAGTTGCGAACAAGTAGTTTTAGAGTGGGGATTCCATGACATTTATCTCCATGTCTTAGAAAACAATTATCAAGCCCGGCAGCTATACTTCAAACTAGGCTATCGATTGCATCGAATTGATAATAGTTGGAGCAACCGTATATTTGGACGACCGCAACAAATATTGTTATCCAAGCAGTTGCCGTAGCTGGAATTGCCTTTATTTTATCTGGCTCAAATTCTTCAAATTATCTTTAAGAGTAACTACCTTAGTAGCCCTTGCTATTACATAACTGCTATTTGTTTAGAGAGATTTAGTAATTAACGTTACAAAAACAGGGTTAGTTAAATTAATTAGCTTTTTTGCGATCGCAGTTCTTAAACTAAATTTAGAAACTTTACAAAAAGTTTACATTATGCACAACCAATCTTTATCAAGACTTCAAACTACAGCCATTTAGTTTGAATAAATGCAATAAAATAGAGGTATTCTTGCGTTCAACGGCTTATTTATTTTAATAAATAGATAGTCTGAAGTGAGCGAAGGGAGTTAAATATTTTGATTTTCTTTATGGCTGTTCATCATGCCTACACTCACAGGAAACCAGATGAATAGCGAAAACTATCAGCGTCATCAAACTAAGGTGGCATTAGATAATTTGGCTGCTCAAGATATTTGTATCGCTAGTTCTTTTGGTGCTAGTGAAATGACACATCCCAGTGAAGAAAAAAACGCCCCAGAAATAGTAAAAATGCTTCACAGTGGACAAGTGCTAGTGGTCAATAGCCGTCGTCGTAACGGATTGATTCTCTACAAAGGTTTCCATGCTGAGTTTGCGGGACCGGGGGCAGCCGTAGGGAGCATTCACGACCTTGATTGTCAGTTAGCGTTGCCTGTGGGAAATCTCTCTTTGTTAGCTCCCGATTCTCACGAGGAAAGGCAAAAAGCGTACTTAATTAGGCGGCAGTGGATTCGCTTAATGAAACAAATTACCGAAAAGCCAACACCTCAGCAGCGAGTACAAAAGATTTTAGAACAATTTGAGCAGTATTTTGATGCGGAAACGGTAGCACAACTGCCCGATGAAGCTTTTGCTTTATTAGTCGGCGTATTGCCGCAAACAGTAAGTGCTGTACGCCGTTCTTATAGTAGTAGCTTTAATGGGCAAAAAAGTAAATTCTAGAAAGAAATAGGCGTAAGAAGGGATAAAGCGGCTTCGAGGCGGTTTAAAGTACGCTGGTTTTCGTCGGGGCTACCTACGGTAATTCTTAATCCACCGCTAATATGACGGACTATAGTACCATTGGCTTTTAACTGCTGGTTAACCAGATTTAAAAGTTCTTCAGTTTCGGAAGATTTGGTTTTAAGCTGCAAATAAATGAAATTAGCGGCGCTTTCCCAAACCTCTAAAGCTGGGTGTTGAGCTAAATTATGAGTTAATTTAACCCGCTCTGCCAGTAGTTGGGGAATTACATTTAATAATAGCTGCCTATGTTGGAGAGCGACTAGAGCGGCGGCGATAGAAAAAGTAGGTAGATTGTAGGGTAAGCGGATTTTTTCTAGAGCAGAAATTGCTTCGGGGTGTCCAATCGCATAACCGACACGATGGGCGGCTAATCTAAACGCTTTAGAAAATGTCCTTAATATTAACCAATTGGGGCGCTGTGCAAGTTCGCTAACAACGGTGTTTTGGCTAAATTCAAAGTAAGCTTCGTCTACTACTACTAAAATATGTTCTGGCAAGCTTTGTAGCCATGCTAATTCGTTGGTAGTTAGAGCGTTACCAGTGGGAGAATTGGGATGGACAACAAAAACAACTCTAATCGGTGGGTTTTGGGTTTGAGTAATAGCCAATTGAGCGGCGGCTAAATCCATTTCAAAATTAAGGCGCGATCGCTCTAGACTAATTACAGGAATCCCCAAAGTTTGAGCAAAAATTGCATAAACTCCGAAAGTAGGATTGGCAACTAAAATTGAGCCTTGATTTCCTACACAGGTTGCTATGAGGATAGAGCGGATAATTTCATCGGAACCATTGCCAACAGAGATATTAGCACCAGTAATATTAGTATTAGCTGATTCGTTAACATATTCGGCAATTTTGGCTTTCAGTTCTTCGTGTCCCGCGTCAGGATAGCGGTTGCTCTCGATTACTTCTTGGTAAGTCCAAGCTAGTTTTTGCTTGAGTTCGCTAGGCAAGTTATAGGGCGATTCGTTAGTATCTAGTCGGTCAATGGTGGATGTTACAGGTTGACTCGTATTGCTACCAGGATGGGCTTTGTAGGCGCGGATTGTGTCTAAATCGGAGCGAAGAAAAGGAAGCATAAGTATTTTTTAGGGAATGATAAAACTTTTAATTTGCTGCCATCGGGTCATTACGTCAGCTAAAGCATGATTGCTATTGAGTTCAATTAGCTGTACCCAAGGGCGAGAAGACGCATAACTACGGCTGGCGGTGATGGGGATAACTTCATCGTGACGACCATGCAAAATTAGGGTAGAAACAGGGCGTAATAACTGGTTGTCTTGGTAATTGGCGGCATCTAGAACAAAATTGTAACTTAAAGGCAGCGATCGCTTCTCAGCATAGTGATAGACCATTAATTGCTGCTCGTCTTGCCATTGTTTTAGCTTTGTTTCCCCTAATTGTGATAACCAGTGCGATAAAAATTCAAAGGCTGGCGCAAGTAATAGCAGCCTTTGAACTTGCAATGATTTTTCAGCTAAGAGCGCTGCTGTTAAACCGCCCAAACTTGAGCCAATTAAGGTTACAGGTGTAGGATTTTGAGGAAACTGAGCCAATATTTGCTCTATTTGGCGCGTTATGGTCAATTGAGAAAAATTACCCTGATTTAAGTCTGGGATTTTTAAATCAATTGCTAATTCTGCAAAAGCGGAGCGAAAATATTTTGCTTTGGCAGAATTAGGACTAGACGCAAAGCCATGAAGATAGATGTAATCCAATGTTTAGCGCAGGGTAACGAATTCTTCCGCCGTAGAGGGATGAATCCCAACGGTAGCATCAAAGTCTTTTTTAGTTGCCCCCATATTAATTGCGATCGCAATCCCTTGAATTACCTCGGCAGAATTTTCGCCAACCATATGAGCGCCTAAAACTTTATCGGTTTTGTTATCTACTACTAGCTTGACTAAAGTTTTTTCATCGTGTCCGGTGAGGCTGTGAAATAGCGGACGAAAACGAGCGCGGTAACAAGTTACATCATCACCATATTTTGCTTGGGCATCTTCTTCGCTCATTCCTACCGTAGCGGCTTCAGGGTTTGAAAATACCGCCGATGCTACGTTGTTATGACTAAGAGAGCGCTTGTTGTTGCCAAACTCTGTATCGGCAAAGGCTCTACCTTCACCAATAGCTACAGGAGTAAGATTAATTCTATCGGTACAATCGCCGACGGCAAAGATATTAGGCTCGGATGTTTGGCTAAATTCGTTGACAGCGATCGCGCTGCGGCTACTGTAGCCAATCCCATCAGAAGGAGTAGAAATAACATCAACTCCAGTATTTTCTAAGCCTAGCCCCTCTACGTAAGGATCTCGTCCAGTTGCAGCCAGGAAAACATCGGCAATTATTGATTCTTCTTCTGCGCCTGATAAAGTTAACTTTAAGCCTGCATCGACTTTTTCTATCTGTTTAACTACGGTATTGGTTAAAAATTTAATGCCGTGATGAGTCATGCCATTTTGAATCTCGTGGCGAATGTCTTTATCAAATCCGCGCAAAATTAAATCTTTACGAATAATTTGCGTAACTTCGCAGCCCAATCCACGCATAATTGAGGCAAATTCTACTCCAATATAGCCAGCACCTATAATTGCAATATGCTTTGGTTGCTCTTTGAGGTGGAACATTTCGTTAGACGTAACTGCAAGTTCCATACCTGGTAAATTGGGTTTTACCGGACGACCACCGACAGCGATTAAAATTTTATCTGTGGTAACTTTGCGCCCATCAATTTCTACAGTGTGAGGATCGATAATAGTAGCGCGGCTGGGGATAAGTTCTACACCTGCTTTTTCTAAAAAGCCGATATGCAAGTGAGACAAACGATTTACTTCTCGATCAACAACGCTAACTAAATGTTGCCAATCTAATTTGACTTCGCCCACTTGCCAGCCATAACCCGCCGCCGCATCAAATAGTTGAGGAAAGTGGGAACTATAAACCATGAGTTTTTTGGGAATGCAGCCGCGAATTACGCAAGTACCGCCCACCAAATCTTGCTCGGCGATCGCTACTTTTGCCCCGTAACTAGCGGCTCGTTTAGAGGCAGCAAGCCCCCCGGAACCTGCACCAATTACAAATAGATCGTAATCAAACGTCATTACTTATTGCGTCCTTTATGCTGCACTTACGTTCAATTTAACATCCGGCATTCCTTGCTGTTGTAGGATAAAGGGCAATTGGGGCATCAATTTCGCTTAAAAATTAACAAAGGAGGGATTTATGGATAATCTACCTAGTGGGGAGCGCTATCTATATCAGCTTTTCAGCTTGATTAAAGTTGGACATCTCAAAGTAACTAACCCCCAAGGGCAAGAATTTGACTTTGGCGATAAAAGTTCAACAGTTTCACTACATTTAATCGTGCATAAACAAAATACTTACGATCGCGTGTTGACTTTTGGGGCGATGGGGTTTTGTGAGGCTTATATGGAGGGCTGGTGGGATGAAGAATGCGATCGCCTTAGTGACTTAATCGGCTTGTTTCATACTAATGGGGTGTATACAAAAGCGCGTAGTCTAATAACCCTGCCTTTAATTGTAAGAGTTGCAACCCAACGCCTGCGGACAATGCCGATTTTGATTCAAAACAGCCGCAAAAACGTCCAACACCACTACGACTTAGGCAACGATTTTTATCAGCACTTTCTCGATCCAACGCTAACTTATTCCTGCGGTTATCGCCTCAAAGAAACTGACTCTTTAGAACAGATGCAGCTTCAAAAATACGAATTGATTTGTCGCAAACTTGACGTGCAACCGGGAGAATCATTAATTGATATTGGTTGCGGTTGGGGAGGAATGTTAATTTATGCCGCAGAGCATTATGGTGTAACGGGGACGGGAATTACACTGAGTGGGGAACAGGCAAAGTTGGCGATTGAAAGAATTGGGCAAAAAGGACTTAGCGATCGCATCCAAATTATCGTTAAAGATTACCGTGAAGTGCAGGGGCAATACGATAAGTTTGTCAGCATTGGGATGTTTGAACACGTTGGCAAAGGTAATTTTGCCACTTTTATGCAAGCTACAGCTAAGTTTTTAAAACCTCATGGCATTGGTTTACTGCATACGGTTGGTACAAATACTAATGAAAGAAACGGCGCTTGGGTTGATAAATATATTTTTCCAGGGGCGTATGTACCCCAACTTTATGAGATAACGCGAGAATTAATGGCAGCAAAATTGTCTGTAGCCCATTGTGAAAACTTGAAGCCTCATTATGCGGAAACTCTTAGGCATTGGAGAAATAATTTTAATGAAAACAGAAGCAAAATAGCTGCCCTTTCCCCAATCTATAATGAGCGGTTCTTGCGGATGTGGGATCTCTACCTGCAATCGTTTGAGGGAGGGTTTAGGTCTGGTGGAATGCAGGT
>JACCVJ010000479.1 GCA_013698215.1 Tatlockia sp.
CAGCAATTTCTCGATTCTTTGCAGACATTCCTCTAAATCAATCTCTAAAACCGTTTTGAGGATAAAAGGATTAATCGCCATCGATTCAAAAGCTGTATCCTCTTGACGGGGAGCTAATTCTTGCAAAAACCCTTCCAGAGCGATCGCAATGGGTAAAGTAGATTCTGACCCCTCTACCGCGTCGGGATTGCTAACAGCTTGGGCGACTAACTCTTTAACTTGCTCTATACCAATAAATAACAGTTCGTAAGCTGTATCTATTTGAGATGCTGCCCGACCATCGTTGAGCGCTTCTAGCAAGTCTTCTAACTTGTGAGCGAGTTTGTGTAAAACTGGAATTTCGGCAATCCCCGCGCCCCCTTTAATTGAGTGCGCCGCCCGCATCAGTACCGTATATTCTTGCTCAATTTCTTCAGGCTTTACACTAGCTGGACTACGGGCAAAAGCTACTAACTTTTGCATTCCTTGCTCTAGCATTACTAAATAATCGGGCGCATCCTCGTACAAAAAGCAAGAACGAGCTTCAAGCAAAATTGCTTTTAAACTAGCAGTATCTAGTACCATTTATTTTTCTACCTGAAAGCGAGCTACAGAGTTTTGTAGTTCTTCAGCAACGCCGACTAATTGCTTCAAGGATACTGAAACAGCTTCTGATTCCTGGGAATTATTTAGGGCGATCGCGGCGACTTCGTGCATAGTTTTGTTGACACTTTGAGAAGCGATCGTCTGAGAAACGGTACTTGCAGAAATCGACTGTAATAGTTGGTCAATGGTATTGCTAATGTTAGCTAGTCCCGCCAAGGTTTGCTTAGTTTTGCCGACTAATTGAGTCCCGGTGACAACTTGAGTTGTACTATTTTCCATTGTTTGCAATACTTCGGCGGTTTCAAGTTGAATTGTGCTAACTAATTGCTCAATTTCTTTGGTTGAATCGGTAACTCGTTCCGCCAAGCGTCTAACTTCGTCGGCTACTACGCGGAAACCTTGCCCGTGTTCTCCGGCGCGGGCGGCTTCAATAGAGGCATTAAACGCTAATAGGTTTGTCTTTTCGGAAATTCCCGAAATAATGCTCACAACTTTAGAAATCTCTTGAGATGACTCCGCTAGGCGTTTGACTTTTTTTGAAGTTTCGGCGACGCTAGAGCGAATATTTTGGATGCTACCTACAGTCAAATCCATAGTCTCACCACCTTCTTTAGCGGCTTCTACAGCCTCACGGGCGATCGCGGCGGCTTTTTGAGCAGAATCGGCTACCGATTGAATTGATTGCCCAATTTCTTCTACCGAGTTGAGGGCTTGATTGACCGCTTGGGCTTGAGTTGTAGCTTCTGTAGATAGTTTGCCTACTGAGGCTTCGCTACTAAAGGTTGATTTTTGTACTTGGCTGCTGGCAGCTTTTACTTGGGTAACAATTTCTCTCAAACTGCGAATTGTGGCGTTAAAAGCATCGGCAATAGACCCCATTGCCCCTTCGTCTACTTTTGCCTTAATGGTTAAATCTCCTTGTTGAGCATCTTCAATATCTAGCAAAAAGGCAATTACTCCTTGTTGCAAACGTTCTTTTTCTTGCCGTTGAAAGTCTGCTTCGGCTTGGCGCATATTAGATTGGTCTTCTAAAGCGACGGCAGCAGCGTTGATGCTATCAGCCATTTGGTTAAAGGTCAAAGCTAGTTTTCCTACTTCATCGGTAGCAAAAACTTCGGCTCTTACCGTGCGATTTCCTAAAGCAAATTCCTGCGCCGTCTGCTGCAATCTTTCGATTGGTTTAGGAATAGCTCGTCTTAAAACTATTGCCCAGGCTGTGATTAAAACTATTGCCAACAGCAGTACAGCTAATTCTTGCCATAAACTTTGATTTAATAAGTCGTTAAGGGCGTTTTCGGGTGTGCCTCTAACTAAAATTGCCACCGCCTCCTCTGGGGCATTAGGAACCGTTACCGCCCCTTCTGCTGTCTCTTTTGTGAGGTTTGGTAAGGTTCTAGCTGCTAACGTATAGGTTTGATTGCCCACTTGCGATCGCTTTGTGACTGATTCTCCTTTGGCGGCGATCGCGGCTTCTAGTAGTTCCGTATCTGGCAATAATACCTGTGATTGAGCTTGTTCTAAATTCTTGCCGACTCCTCGATCTATTGAGGTTGCCAGAGCAAATTCTCCCGTAGGTTTATGGGAGTAAATAGCACTATAGCCACCGCCAATGGCTTTTAATGTGCCTTTAACTATCGGCAATTTTCCATTTACAATATCTCCCGAAACCAAAGCCCCAATAATCTGTTTGCTTACAGGATCTTTCACCGCCGTTACTGTATAACGAATTAGAGCATCTTGATTTGTAAAACCTTCAGGTAAAATCGCCCCTTCTTTTTTTAATTCATTCCAATTAACAATCGCACTAGCTTTAATTTGCCTTTGATCGTTAAAAACTTCTTTAACTAAGTTGTTAGGATTAAAAACTTCTCCCTGTCGATTATTATTTGCATTAATAATAATGCGTAAATCTTTGCCAACTAAAGTAGCGTATTCAATTTTTCTGGCTTTAACTTCATTAGCAAGAATCTTTTTTACCTGGCTTTGTAATGCCACAGATATAGGCTTATTTTCTGCCTGAGCTTTTGCAGCATTAATAATTGCACTGTTATCAGATTGACCGCGAAACCCAAACCCCATTTGGTTAACTTTAATGTTGTAATTAATTTCTGTAACGGCTACTTCAGATTTTGCTTGATTGAGTAGCTGGCTTCGCAGCCCAGTTTCAATAATGTATCTTACTCCTAATCCTAGAGCGATTATAGATACTAATTCTGAGGCAAGTAAGGCGATAACCTGCTTGCGGCTGATAGGTAGGTTATAAAACCATTGCAAGGGCGATTTTTTGACGCTGGATGTAACTGGAAGGGGCGCTTTTTGCCCTTCGTTTTGAGGTAGCTGAAAATTACTAATGTGAGAGGAATGTAAATTAGGTTCGGGTTCTAAAAAGCTACTTTCAGGAGATTCTAATGCTTCCAAAGCTTTACGGGCAATAGCTCCCATCGAGCCTACGGGGTCGGCATCCACTATTTCTTGATAAACGGCTCTTGCTTCACCAATTCTGTCTGACTGCTCTAAAACTGTCGCTAAACTAATTTTATTTACTAAATCGCTGGGATCGAGTTCAATTTCGGCTTCAAGGGCTGCAATTAGCGATTCAATATTTTGAGTATTTGTCTGGTACATATTATTATTTGTAGTTGTCATAGGTTACTAGGCTCCAGGTTAAAGATATTCTTCAAAACTGCTTGACCATCAATAAGTGTGTATTTTTCGTTATCAAGTACAATACTATTTGTCTTTAATTCTTTCCAGGCTAAGGGAGAATCAGAAATTAAAGATTGAACTGTTAAATCTATAGGAATAATCCCTTCTAAATGGGATATTACACAGCCTAACTGCTGCTCCGAATTATGACCATTACTTAATACTAATAAGGTCAAAGTATCTGGCGATCGCCTACTTTTTTTGTCTGGTTCTATTTGCAATAAATCGCTCAGTTCTAAGACCCATAGCAATTTACCACGCTGATTTACTACTCCAATTAAAGCGGCAGACACTCCGGGGACTGGGCAAATTTCTTCGTAGGTCAAAGAAATTACTTCTTCGGTACTTGCCAAAGGAAATAAAACCTTTACCGATTGGCGCAATTGACAGCAAAAATAATCAGTTATCATAACAATATTTAATTCAGATGCTTGCAAACTGTTTGAACTAAGTTGTTAGGAGCAAAAGGCTTAGTAATATAGTCATTTCCTCCCTGACGCAAAGCCCAAAACCGATCAAATTCTTGATCTTTTGAAGAACAAAAAACAATTGGTATGTCTTTAAACTGAGCATCAGTTCTAATTTGCCTACAAAAGTCTAAGCCACTAATTCCAGGCATAACAATATCTAAAACAATTAAATCGGGCTGACCATTTTCTGTCAGCCAAACTATGGCAGATTCCGCCGAATCTGCTAAGGCAACTTTTAATCCAGATTGTTGCAGTAACAATACTATTAAACGTTGTTCGGCGCGAGAATCTTCAACTACTAATACAGTTTTCATTGATTTATTCCTACTGGACATGAATTAATTAATTCGTTGACAGTATTTAGTAATTGTTCTGGCTGAAATGGTTTAGTAATATAATTTGTTGCCCCTACCATCCGAGCGCGAATTCTATCTACTAGCCCATCCCTTCCTGTCAACATTACAATGGGAACTTCTTTTAGGGCGCTCGATAAGCGCAACATTCGGCAAAGTTCATAGCCATCTATGTCGGGCATCGAAATATCCATTAATACCAAATTGGGTTTGTCGCGTACTAGCATCGTGAGAACTCGTGCGGGTTCCATTAGTTCTAAAACTCGATAGCCCGCCGACTCCAAAATTAGTTTTACGTTACGCTGAACGGTTTTACTGTCATCAATGCACGCAACTACAGGGCGAGTATCATTTTGAACACTACGGTAAGGATTAACGCCCATAATATCTGTACGAATGAATGAATGCACAAAGTTAGCTAACTTTAAAACATCCATTTTCAACTGCTGTGCTACTTCATAAAAACAAAGATTTTTACTTAAGGTTTGAGTTAATAAATCGATTTGCTGAGGTTTGCCAGTTTTTATTTGATAAACAGCTTGAGCAAATTTTTGGAGATCTTTTATATAAGGTCTAGAATAGGGAGATTTAATTTCTGCTTGAATTTGTTTCCATTGATTAAGTGAGTTTTGTAGGGGTACAATAATTTGTGGTAAGGAAACAGATAATAACAAGGGATCTAGCCCAATTTTTTTATCAAATCCTAGTTGAACATTGGGCAAGCTAAGAGAGTGTAAAAGTGCTTCTTGAGAGCCTAAAAAAAGTAATTGACGAACTTCCTTTAAAGATAGTTGACCCGATTGCCAACAATGACAGAGATATTGGTAATCTGAAGAAAACTTATTCAAGTCAAAAGATTCTAATTGAGGGTACTGCTGTAATAGATAGGCAAGGCGTTCTTGTTGTCCTATGGCGCTAGTTGCAAAGTGAATATGCCCGCTACCTACATAAACTCGCCAAAATAACGAATCAGAATGAGGGTCGCAGATTGTCAGTTGCCCAGAAAGTTTTTTTTGTCCAATATTTTGCAAAGCTTTAGCTACAGAGATACTTCTAGTAGTAGTTGTCGCTGGGTTAGGTTGCGGTTCAACGGTTTCAGCCATTGGGAGAACTCCTATAGTAGGATACATAAAACGAGGCTATGTTAAATAAAAATATAAAACTCAATTTTGCGGTTAGATAATAACTTTAAAAGTAATCTACAAGCGCTATATAAATTGAGCTACTTTTAAAAATACCGCTAAGGACGCTAGGTTTGTAACCGAGATTATACGGATAACTTAGCTGCTAAAAGTTTAATATCCGGGAAATTACTATGGTATTTTTTTTGCAATCTACTGATTAATTGAACTAAATAATAAGGGAAAATACTTAAAATATAAATTGGCAATTAAGAGTTTTAATTATTTATCGCGGCTTAAGTACATTTGTTTGTGTATTGTACTTATGTGTTTTTTATTACTATTGTGCTAAAAAGTTTGGCGATCGCCCAGTTCTGGCATTTTAATTTGTTGTAAAA
>JACCVJ010000488.1 GCA_013698215.1 Tatlockia sp.
TAGATTGTAGCTTGTTTACTCCCAAAACAGCTATTTTGTTTGACGGCTGCTTTTTCACCTACGCTGCCATTAGTAATACATTTTCTAGTTTTGCCTTAGTATCGCTATAAAAATGCCTCAATTTTTGCACTGTTACTAACGACAAGCCAAACTTTATTACTCCAATAATTTGTCCCCAATCGTGCAACTGAGAAACATTAAGAGCTTGCTCAAACTTTTGTTTGTAAAACTCTAACCAAAACTGGGAAGCCCCGTGAGTATTTTTGTTCCAGCGCTTACGCCACCGGATAATATCGGCAGTATGTGGCGCTTCTGCGGCTATAATTGGCGGTAAATCGGCATAACTAACAAATCTACTAAATCTTACCCCCACTACACGCGCCCAGCAGCGAATATATTTAATTTGAGTAATGTCTACTTTTAGCAGTAACGCGACTTCCTCAATTGTTACAAAACGCGCTAGGGGATTAATATACTTGGCTTCTGCCTGTTCTGTTGGTATCATGTTAATTAACTCCCATTTATGGGTTTGTGTAAGGCGATCGCACTTAGTTTGCAAGACCTGGGCGATTACCTTTTAAGCTATTAAATTATTAAAGACCAATATTGGGCTTTCGTCAACAATGGGCTTGGTTAGGTTGCGGATTCGAGAGTACGCTTCTGAAAAAGGGTGGACGATTAAAGAAGTTTCGGAGCGATCAGGGATTCCCTATACCACAGTCAAGAACTATGCAAAATCTCCTGGACTTGCAACAATAGACGTGACTTCTTTGCAAAAATTAGCTAGAACTTTTGATGTCTTGATTGAAGATTTGTTTGAGGTTGTACAGGAATAGGTAATTTGTTGATGAGATAGAGTGCGATCTTCAAATAACAACAACATCATAATTACATTAACTAAATATGTACCATTTTAAAATATATACAATGTTTATAAAATATAATCATCCATGCCTACAAATCAATTAATATCCGAATTATACTGTAGATATAACAAGCTCCAAGAGTTATTAGTAGCAAAAAAGTGGAAGGAAGCAGACATAGAAACATACAATATTATACTTTTGTTAACTTATCCAGAGATAGAAAATAAACAAGATGTCGAACATAATGCCAGGCTTGCTATTAAAAAAGATATCTGTATTAATCGAGTACCCTGTAAAGATATATACATAATTGATCGACTCTGGGTAATACATAGTGGAGAGCGATTTGGTTTTAGTACACAAACCCACGTTTGGGGTATTAACAAAAAAAATTGGAACAATTTTGGTAGCTGTGTTGGCTGGCGTGCTTCAGGTAAATGGCTGACTTCGTACTCGTCGGATTTCACTTTTGAACTCTGGGCAAGAGAGGGACAATTGCCTGTACGATGTCATATGTGGAGTTTTCTAGGATTATTTTTTCCTGGTTCTGTGGTGATGTTTGCTCTCGAATCAAGGCTGGTAGAATGCAGTAATTGATGAGCAGGCTGTTATATTTTTTATTACATCTAATAATAATAAACAGAGGTAAATTTATTTACATATTACTGCTTACTGTCAAATAAATACAGTTTTAAGACTATATATTACAATTATGAACGCCACAAAAAGAGAGTTTTACGTAATTATTGAACGAGATGAAAATGGATACTACATTGGAGAAGTTCCTCAACTCAAAGCTTGTTATACGCAAGGCGAAACTGTAGAAGAATTGATGGCAAACATCAAAGAAGTTATTGAACTATGCTTAGAAGACACAATTGCAGAAGATATTCCTGAAATTGTATCTATCCAAAAATTAGGGGTCTAATGCCCAAACTACCTGCTTTAACCGGAAATGAACTTATTAATATCCTTGAAAAAATATGTTTTCAAATAGTTCGTCAAAAAGGCAGCCACATAAGGATGCAACATGAAGATGCACAAGTAGTAACAATCCCCGTTCATGCTGGCAAAAACATCGGTAGAGGTTTATTAAGCAAAATATTACGGGATGCCGAAATCACGCGAGAAGAATGTATACTACTACTTGAATAATGCTTTCAAAATACTTTGCCGAAGCCTGCGCTTTTTGATCTTTAAATCTATTAAAAGAGAGTTCTCACCTATTATCAAAAATGGAAGATTTGTGTGAGTTAGTGTAGGAATAAAACTTCGCGCTCAAGCAAACTGTTACAGTAAAGACTTCAACGGTAGAGTAAAGCCAGGTAAAACATCTTCACCACTTAAAATTGCTGTAGCTGGGTATTGGGTGATGGATAAATCACTACGATAAACAAAGGCTTGCTGGTTTTGACGATCAATTAACCAGCCAAGTTTGACACCATTAGCAATATAT
>JACCVJ010000654.1 GCA_013698215.1 Tatlockia sp.
GGTCTATTAGGCAGCAGTTAGCTAATTACGCCAATATCCATTTTGTAGACGAACATCGCGTTACAGGACTACTTTCGCATAGCAAGACACGGATTACCGGAGTATCTTTGCGTTCAGCTACAGGCGAGCGCCAGGAGTTACCAGCGTCTTTAGTTGTCGATGCTAGTGGTCGCCGATCTCATGCGCCTAGTTGGTTGCAAGAGTTAGGTTTTACGCCGCCACCCGAAACTATTATTAATCCTTTTTTGGGCTATGCAACCCGCCGCTATGAAGAACCGGAGGGTTTTAAATCAAATTGGAAGGTAATGCTAATTTCTCAGTCGCCGCCAAAAGGTACAAGATTGGGCTATTTAGCAAAAATTGAGGGGGGCGAGTGGATTGCAACTTTAGGAGGGTATGGGGGTGACTTTCCACCGATAAATAATCAAGGTTTTTTAGATTTTGCTCGTAGTTTGCCAAGCTTGGAGTTTTACGACGCAATTAAAGGCGCTGAACCTACATCGCGCATTTATGCTCATCGCGCTACTGCTAATAGACTGCGCCATTATGAAAAAATTAAGTTACCTCAAGGCTTTATTTGTTTGGGTGATGCGGTATGTGCTTTGTGTCCGGTTTACGGACAAGGAATGACGGTTAGTGCGATCGCTGCAACAATTTTGCGAGACTGTTTAGGCAACCTTAACCCGGCTCGTTTCCAAAAAAAGTTAGCTAAAAGCAATTCTCTGTCTTGGATGTTAGCAACGGGGCAAAATTTACGTTTTGCGACTACTCAAGGTGGAAGTAGACCTGTTAAATCGGGTGGATTTTTCACCGCTTATACCGAGCGATTGCTAAAGCTGACAAATTCTGACCCCAAGATAAACGCTCTATTGATGGAAGTAGCTCATTTACTCAAGTCGCCTTTAGCGCTTTATCATCCTCAAATTGCCTTTAAAGTGTTAACTAAAAAAGATTAATGGACAGCAACGAATTAGCACAATATATAGAAGCAACAGATAGCATTTCTAAGCCTTGGCTGTTGGTACAATTGCGTTTAAAGAAACTCGAAGAAGCAAGAACAAGTATTTCTGCGGATGAATACTCTACAAAACTTGCAGAAATTCACCAAGATTTGATGAATTTAGGGCAGTGGTGGATCGGAATAGAAGAAAAAGAATTTGGTATGCCTAAGTTGGAAAATTAGTCAAATTACAGCCTTACAAGCAACTAAAACTATGCCTAGATCGAAAAAAACTCCGTTGGAAACTAACCTCAACGATCCGCAATATTACTTTAACCGCGAATTAAGCTGGTTGGAGTTTAATCATCGGGTATTGCAAGAAGCTTATAACGAAAACTCCCCTTTGTTAGAACGATTGAAGTTTTTAGCAATTTTTAGCACTAACTTAGACGAGTTTTTTATGGTGCGCGTAGCAGCGTTGAAACAGCAAGTAGAAGCAAAGGTAAGTAAATTAAGTCCTGATGGGTTGACGGCTCAAGAGCAGTTAGAATCGGTGAGTCAACATCTGCGCCCCTTAGTTGCCAAACAACACCAACACTTTGAAAAAGTAATTAGACCGCTTTTAAACCAAGCCAGCATTCATATTATTGACTATATCGATCTCAACCAAGAACAGCGTAGTTATTTACAAACCTACTTCGAGCAGCAAATTTTTCCAGTTTTAACGCCTTTAGCTGTAGATCCAGGGCATCCATTTCCGCACATTTCTAATCTCAGCTTGAATCTTGCAGTAGTCGTCAAAAACCCAGAAACCGATGAGGAATTATTTGCAAGGGTAAAAGTACCGAGAGTATTACCGCGATTTTTGCCGCTACCAGAAGAATTGAGCTTTACACCCAATGGATCTCCGGCAAAGTGGGCGGGTGTACCTTTAGAACAAGCGATCGCTCACAATCTAGAATCGCTGTTTCCGGGCATGAATATTCAAGAATACTATCCCTTTCGGATTACCCGCGATAGTGCGCTGGATTTAGAAGAAGATGAGGCAGATGATTTATTAGAAGCGATTGAGCAAGAACTCCGCAAACGGCGCGTAGGTGGCGTTGCAGTCCGCTTAGAAATTCAACCCCAAACTCCCGAAGTTGTTCGCCATCGGCTGATGCGAGAACTAGAATTAGAGGAAAACGATGTTTATGAAAACGATGGGTTATTGGGTTTAGGCAGCTTAATGTCGTTTTTGGCATTGCCAATGCCCGAACTTAAAGATCCGCCCTGGAAATCTTTAATTCCGCCACGCTTGCAGAAATTAGGCTCTTTTAATTCCCCCTCTACAGACTCCAACTTTGACTTTTTTGCGGCAATCCGCGAACAAGATTTGTTAGTACATCATCCTTATCATTCTTTTTCTTCTACCGTCCTACGGTTTATTAACGATGCCTCCCGCGACCCGGATGTACTGGCAATTAAAATGACGTTGTACCGCACTTCAGGAGATTCGCCCATTGTTAATGCTTTAATTGCGGCGGCAGAAAATGGCAAGCAAGTAGCGGTGCTTGTAGAGTTAAAAGCTCGGTTTGATGAAGAAAATAATATTTATTGGGCGCGGCGGTTAGAAAGGGTGGGAGTTCATGTAGTTTACGGACTAAACGGACTAAAAACCCACTCTAAAGTAGTAATGGTAGTGCGCCAGGAGGGCGATCGCATTCGGCGCTATGCTCATATCAGTACGGGCAACTACAACCCCAAAACCGCTAGACTCTATACAGATTTGGGCTTATTTAGCTGTCGGGAAGATTTGGCGGCGGATTTGACAGATTTGTTCAATTACCTTACAGGCTACTCTAGGCAGCGCTCTTATCGGCAGTTATTGGTAGCTCCGGTAAATATGCGCGATCGCACTATTGGTTTAATTCGTCGGGAAATGGAACAAACTCAAAGTAGTAGTATTCCAGGGCGGATTATCGCCAAAATGAACTCCCTTGTCGATCCGCAAATTATTGCAACGCTCTACGAAGCTTCCCGCGCTGGGGTGCAAATTGACCTAATTGTACGCGGTATGTGTTCTTTGCGTCCCCAAGTTCCAGGAATTAGCGAAAATATCCGCGTTATTAGTGTAGTCGGGCGATTTTTGGAACACTCCCGGATTTACTATTTTCACAATCAAGGCGAAGAAGAAATTTATATTGGTAGCGCCGATTGGATGCCACGCAATTTAGATCGCCGAGTAGAAGCAATTACCCCCGTGCGAGATCCCGATTTGGCTAAAGACTTAGAGGAAATTCTCGGCATCACTTTAGCCGACAACTGCCAAGCTTGGGAATTGCAGTCTGATGGTAGCTATAAAAAGCGCGGCGCTACTTTAGATGACGCGGCGGTTCCTCAAACTAACTCGCAAAAGCTATTTATGCAGATGGCATTGCAATCGGCAGGT
>JACCVJ010000505.1 GCA_013698215.1 Tatlockia sp.
AGTCAAAGCAGCTTTAGGTTATTCTGTGCCAGTGTAGTTATTAAAGAAGGCGATCACATCTTTGAACTAATAATAGCCCCAGTATTTCACCTTATTAGTTGTTAAAACAGAAACTAATAATATCAAATAATTAATAAATGAGTAGCTTGTTCCGTACCGCCGTTAAAAACAATGAATTTTTAATCACAGCCGAAGTCGCGCCTCCCAAAGGCGGCGATCCTAGCAAGATGTTACAAGTGGCACAAACTCTTAAAGGGCGAGTCCACGCTGTGAACATTACTGATGGTAGTCGGGCGGTATTGCGGATGTGTCCTGTAATCGCCTCGGTACTTTTGCTGCAACAAGGTATAGAACCAATTTGTCAGGTGGCTTGCCGCGATCGCAACCGGATTGGACTACAAGCCGACTTAATGGGCGCTCATGCTCTTGGTGTCACCAATATCTTAGCTTTAACAGGCGATCCGGTAAAAGCTGGCGATCATGTAGAAGCTAAAAGTGTATTCGACCTAGAATCAGTGCGGCTATTGCAATTAATTAGCAAGCTAAATACTGGTTTTGATTACAACAATATCCCGCTTACCGATGGTGCAACCGATTTATTTGTAGGTGCGGCGGTAGATCCGCAATTGCCCAGTTGGTCAAGCTTGCAGCGTCGTTTTGAACGCAAGCTAGAAGCTGGGGCGCAATTTTTTCAAAGTCAGTTAATTACAGATTTTGAGCGGCTAGAAAAATTTATGAGTCAAATTGCCGCCACTTCCAATAAACCTATTTTGGCAGGCATTTTTTTACTCAAGTCTGCTAAAAATGCCCAATTTATCAATCGCTGCGTTCCGGGGGTGAATATTCCCCAAACTACCATCGACCGTTTGGCAAAGGCTCCTGACCCCTTACTTGAAGGTATTGCGATCGCTGCCGAGCAAGTTAAGTTGGCACAGCAAGTCTGCCAAGGTATTCATATGATGGCAGTAAAACGCGAAGATTTGATCGCACAAATATTAGACAAAGCAGAAATTGCTCCATTATCAAGTTAAATAACTATTTATTAAGGTAAACATGAAAGTAGCAATTTCTGGTGCAACGGGCTTTGTAGGTAAACGTTTAGTAGAAAGATTGCACTTGCAGGGGCATCACATACTGGTATTAACTCGTAATGTTATGGCTGCTCAAAAAAGCTTTCCTAGTTCTCAATTTCCCAACGTCGAAACAGTAGCTTACACGCCCTCTGAGTCGGGTGATTGGCAGCAATCAATAGCGGGTTGTGACGGTGTAGTCAACCTAGCCGGAGAACCCATAGCCGAAGGACGGTGGACGGCAGCCCGCAAACAAGAAATTTTGCACAGCCGGAAACTGGGGACGCAAAAAATTGTCGAAGCGATCGCCCTAGCAAATCCCAAACCCCAAGTATTAGTCAATGCTTCGGCTATCGGCTATTACGGTACAAGCGAAAACGCGACTTTTGACGAAAAGAGCGCGGCGGGTAACGATTTTTTGGCTCAAGTTTGCCTAGATTGGGAAGCGGAGGCTCAAAAAGTTACCAGCGCTGGAGTCAGGCTAGTAATTATTCGCTTGGGCATAGTTTTAGGCAAAGGTGGGGCTTTAGACAAAATGGTGACACCTTTTAAACTGTTTGCTGGTGGGCCCATTGGTACGGGTAAGCAGTGGTTTTCGTGGATTCACCGCGACGACTTGGTAAATTTGATTATTCAAGCCCTTACCCGCCCTGATATTAGCGGCGTACTCAATGGTACTGCTCCTAACCCCGTGCGGATGAATGAGTTATCGCAAACTATGGGGCAAGTTATGAATCGTCCTTCTTGGTTGCCCGTGCCTAGTTTGGCTATAGATGCGCTGCTTGGGGATGGTGCGATCGTGGTTTTAGAGGGGCAGCAAGTCGTCCCGCAGCGTCCTTTGGCTTACAACTTCGATTATCAATATCCCACGCTTAAAGAGGCGCTTAAAGATATCTTAGGCAACGGATAAAGTGTTATTAGTGCTAAGAAGCAACCTATATTTGTTGCTTCCTAGCCGACTTACAACATTTGCCTGTTGCGGCGAAGTTGAGTAATTTTACCTGCCACTCCGCTAACAATTGTTCCTGCCATCAAAATCCCGATCGCTGGCGTAAATATTGGTGTCCAGAGTTTGTACCATAGGTCTAAGCCTAGAGGCAATTTGAGAGCGTGACCAATTACGGCGATCGCTAACCAAAAAAAGGCAAACAATACTAAAAAAAAATCTGCCACCAAAGCTAAATTAATCCATTTGACAAAAATATTTTCTGGCTTACTTTGGTTAGTCATAAATTAGCTTACACCTCAAACAGCCATTGATTAACTCTTTCCAAGCTTTTCCAACCAGGCTTTCGAGCAAACCCATCAGCAATGCTTTG
>JACCVJ010000510.1 GCA_013698215.1 Tatlockia sp.
GAAAACGAACGGATTGCCTTTAGGCGATTGCCTTCGGAATTAGTTACAACACAACCTGGGGCGTAATAAATGTAGAGACGTTGCACTGCAACGTCTAATAAATGTAGAGACGTTGCACTGCAACATCTAATAAATATAGAGACGTTGCACTGCAACATCTAATAAATATAGAGACGTTGCACTGCAACGTCTCTACTCTACACGGGATTTATTACAATCCACAAATCACCTGGCGCATTTTTCGCATATTTGCAGGTAATTCTAACTGCATTGCTTGCTGGATAAACATTGTAGGAATAGGAATATTTGGAGTTGCTTGCACGGCGTAGGTTAGCAAAGTACCACCTTGACAATCTTGCAAGCTTAAATCGGCAGCAAAATCAACAAACGTACCCCTTTCTAAACGAAACTGAATTTGCTGCTGTACTACTTCAATCACATTTAGATAAACTTCTACTTGCGCCGTAAAAAACAAAAAGGCTTTTTTAGCAGCTTGGTATAAACGCTTCGCCTCACCTCGGTGCAAAACTTCGCTTTTAGTTACATCAGGAAAATACTGCACCCAACGAGGATAATCGGTAACTTGTTGCCAAACGTGCGATCGCACGTTTGGTAAGTACATTGTAGCTGTCACTGCCCCGCCCCAATCAGAATGCGATCGCGTTTTGACTAAAATCTCTCCCCCAATCATCGTTATTTGCTGGTGCTTACTCCACTCAGCAACCGATTTACTTGCATCACTAGCAGAAAATTTATTCATCCTTCGTGGGAAGTCTCCTACACCAATAAATATAGAAAATGTAAAAAGTTACGGGAGTTTAGTTAGCTCAAGCACCTATTATCACTTAACTGTCTAGCAGTTTTGTAAAAAGATGCTAAACCTGCGATAAAGGTTCCAAGAACTTATACATTTTAGGTAAAGAGTAATAAATGTAATTACTACAAAGATATAGTTATAATTCCCCTAAAATTGTCTGTATAGGTTATTACTAACTGGGCGCGATGGTTGGTAACTTGTGAGGATCTCTTGGCATCAAAAATCACATACCATGTAAATCCTTTCCTTAACCCTGGCAAAAATTCCTCTATCCTTATAATGAGAGAAATAGAAGATAAAGCTGTAAATGTATAGCAAAAACCACCTGTAGGTTGCATTCATTAAATAATCATCAAGCAGCTTAAACAAGTATGAATTTTTGCAGTGACAATGTAACCGGAATATCGCCGGAAATATTAGCAGCATTAGCTGACGTAAACCAAGGCGCAGCTATGCCTTATGGGGAAGATGAAGGTACTAAAAGGTTGCAAACCAAGTTTGCAGAATTATTTGAAACCGACGTTACAGTATTTCCCGTAACTACCGGAACAGCCGCTAATGCTTTAGCATTATCTGTTATGGTTCCACCTTTTGGGGCAATTTACTGCCATACATCGGCACATATAAATGTAGATGAATGCGGTGCGCCAGAATTTTATACTGGTGGAGCAAAATTACTTACACTTCCAGGCAGTAATAGTAAATTGTACGCTCAAGACTTAAAAAATGCGATCGCACTTTCTGGTATTGGCGTTGTCCATCACGTCCAACCTACGGCTATTAGTATTACTCAAGCAACGGAAGCGGGGACAGTGTACAGCATTGACGAAGTTAGGCAAATTGCTGAAGTTGTCCGTACTTTTAACCTTAGCCTACATATGGATGGGGCGCGATTTGCTAACGCGGTTGCACACTTAGGCTGTACTCCCGCAGATATTACCTGGCGTTGTGGTGTAGATGTGTTGTGTTTTGGAGCAACGAAAAACGGCGCTATGGCGGCGGAAGCTGTGATATTTTTCAACCCCGATTTAGCCCAAACCTTTAGCTACAGGCGGAAACGTAGCGGACACTTGTTATCAAAAATGCGGTTTTTGTCAGCGCAGTTAGAAGCCTATATAACTGATGATTTGTGGCTCAAAAATGCGGCTCACGCGAACAAAATGGCGGACAAACTTGCTACAGGACTTAGCAAGCTACCAGGAGTAAAGCTTTGTTATCCGGTAGATGCAAACGAGATGTTTATCCAGTTACCCGAAGCTGTTATTGCTGGATTAATAGCAGATGGTTTCAAGTTTTATCGTTGGGAAGGAGAACATTCAACAATGGTGCGCCTCGTAACTGCTTTTGATACAAAAGAGGAATCTATTGAGGCTTTAATAAAAGCGGCGGATTTTTATTCGGTTGCTGTGTCTGGGAAGATTTAAGGGCGACAATATTGCCCTTAAAACATAACTCGGATTGACTAGATAGCTTTTGTGGCATTGTCTAATTCAAGGCGCGAAAATGATTTTGCGTGATTTCAAAATTAATGTAGAGACGTTGCAATGCAACGTCTCTACACAAAAATTCTTTTATCTACCGCCGACGGTAATTGAATCTACCTTGATGTGTGGTTGACCTACAGTTACATAAATACTGCCACTTACAGAGCCACAAAAACCTGCCGCTAATCCTAAGTCTTGGGAACACATAGAAATTTTGTTCATGATTTCTTGCGCGTCGCCAATTAGGGTTGCACCTTTGAGAGGTTTGGTTAGTTTGCCATTTTCAATTAGATAAGCTTCATCGACAGCAAAGTTAAATTGACCTGTTGCCCCGACACTACCGCCGCCCATTTTCTTGCAATAAATGCCTTTATCGATAGAAGCAAATAAATCCTCTGTAGCGTAGTCTCCCGGAGCAATGTAGGTGTTACGCATCCTTGAAGCGGCTGCAAAGGTATAATTTTGCCGACGACCGCTACCAGTGCGGGGTTGCCCAGTACGCATCGAACCTGTGCGATCGCTGATAAAGTTCTTTAATATGCCTTTTTCAATTAATAAGGTGCGTTGGGCTGGCATTCCCTCATCATCCATATCGATTGTACCAAAAGCTTCTGTAGACAATCCCTCATCCCAAGCGGTTAAGCTTTCGTGGGCAATTTTTTGTCCTTTTTTGTCGGCAAAAGGTGTAGTTTTGCGTTCAATTTGCGTCGTTTCTAATAGGTGTCCGCAGGCTTCATGAAAAATTACGCCGCCAAACTGATTTGCCATAATTATCGGATAATTGCCCGATTCAACGTAATCGGCGTACAGCATTTTTCCGGCGGATTCTGCCACTTCTGCGGCGGTAGTTGCGTAGTCCCATGTTCTCAGGAAACTAGGCGAACTTGTATCGCCAACTCTCTGATTAATCGCCGCGCGGTTAGCTCCTTCGGCGCATAGCAAGCTATAACCAACTGATTGACTAAGGCGAATATCTCTTGCAAAAGTGCCATCACTGGCGGCAATTAAAACTTCTTGCCAATCTCGAAAATAAACTGCTCGTCTCGATTGTACGTGACTTGCTTTGACTTTTAGTTGGGCGTTTGCGTCTAACAATACTTCGCCCATTTCTTGCATTGAGCTACATCCCGAAAGCCAAGTATCTTTACTTTTTTTGGTAGCGTAATCTCTCAGCAACTCTAGGTTAATTTCAGGTACATAAGCGTTTGGAGACGGTAGTTGCAAGCCAAGGATAGATAAACCCTTTTCTAAAGCCGCTTTTAGCCCGTTAAATGATAGATCGTTGGTGCTAACATAACAATCTGCCGCGCCGCGAAATACTCTGACTCCTGCGCCTGTGGATAGTCGGGGGGAAATGCTGGTAATAGTGTCTTCTTCAGCTTGACAACTAATATAATTTACCCGCTCTAGGAAAAACTCGATAAAATCAGCACCCGCCGCTCGTCCTAAACCAAGCAGTGTAGAGAGGGGAGCTTCCCAAGTTTCATCAAAGCGATCGCTTGATGAATTGTACTGTAAGCTTAGTAGTTCTTT